>JBFHIO010000167.1:0-4777 GCA_041596435.1 Desulforhopalus sp.
ACCTCTATAAATCCACCCATCCCTACACCCGCGGCCTGCTGAACTGCCTGCCGAAGATTGAGGGTGGTAAACGCCGCCTGCCGGTGCTCCATCGTGAGGATGTCTGGCTGCGCGGGGAGGGGAGATAATGTTGCAGGTGGAAAATCTTAATATCAACTTCGGCTCCGTTCACGCCCTGCGCGATATCTCCTTTGCTGTGGCGCGGGGGAGCAGTTTCGGGATTGTCGGTGAGTCGGGTTCGGGAAAATCGACCGTGCTTAACTGTATCTGCGGGTTGCTCAACCACTGGCAGGGCTGCATTACCATAGACGGCAAAGAAGTGGGGAAAAGGCGGGGGAAAGCTTTTGCCCGTAAAGTGCAGATGGTTTTTCAGGACCCCTGGGCCTCGCTTCATCCGCGCCATACAATTGACCGGACCCTCCGGGAGCCAATTGCCATCCATCGGCTCGGGGATGCCAGTCGGCGGGTGGAACGGGTGCTGGAGGAGGTTGGTCTTGGCGCGAAGTTCCGTTTTCGCTATCCGCACCAGCTCTCCGGCGGCCAGCGTCAGCGGGTTGCTGTGGCGCGGGCGCTGCTGCTCGAACCGCAGGTCATCCTTCTCGACGAACCCACCTCGGCGCTTGATGTTTCCATCCAGGCGGAAGTGCTTAATCTCCTTCAGGATATTCGCGAGCAGCGCGGACTTACTTATATTCTGGTGAGTCACGACCTTGCAGTAGTCTCTTATATGTGTGACAATATATACGTGATGAACCGGGGAGAGGCGGTGGAAGAGTTTACCCGTGAGCAGTTGCAGGCTGGCAGTTTCACCATGCCCTACACCCGGCAGCTTTTCATCGCGAGCAAGGGATATGACAGGGAGGCGGTGGACAGATTCGAGGAATTTCAGGGGACGCAGAGTAATGGGCGCTGACGCCCGGCAAATGCAGAAAGGGAGACGTGTATGAACGAAACGATTGATACCATCCTTGACCGTAAGAGCGTACGAAAATTTACCGAAACCCCCATCAGTAAACAGCAGCTTACCACCCTCGCAAGGGCGGCCATGGCGGCACCGACTGCCGTTAACCGACAGCCGTGGGAGATTATCATTGTTACCGAGAAGGGTCTGCTGAAGAAGCTTGGCGCGGCACTGCCCCATGCGAAAATGACGACCGGTGCCGCTGCAGCCTTTGTCATCTGCGGTAATATGGAGCGCACTGGAGAGGGGGTGGAGCGTGAACTGTGGGTTCAGGATTGTTCTGCTGCCAGTGAAAACCTGTTGATTGCTGTTTCCTCCATGGGCCTGGGAGCGGTATGGACGGCGGCATTTCCCTTTGAAGAGCGCATGGCGAGCGTGCGGCAGATTCTCGGCCTGCCGCAGGATATTGTCCCGCTTAACGTGATTCCCGTGGGGTATGGCGTTGCCGACGAGATGCAGGGTCACGATAAATTTGATGGGAGCAAGTTGCACTGGGATGGGTGGAAATAAGGTTTACTGATTGTATTGCAGGCCTCTCTGCAGTGAAAAAGCCCCGGCATATTCTGCCGGGGCTTTTTTACGCTTTCACGGTGAAAAGTCTTGCACCACATTCTTCTTTTTTTCATACTTTCTCTTGATGAGAGTGGAGGCCTTCAAAGGTTATATATAGTTGGGATTAAAGGAAAAAAGTTTCTCCGAATTGACTTCCTTGTGACAGAAGGAAGATTTCAGCAATCAGATGCTTTTAAGAATTTCGGGATAATCCACAAGGAACTGATTATACTTCGGATTCCACTGGAGAAGAGTTGCTTTCAGCCCTCATCTGATTGTCAGGTATTTGCTTAGAAAAAGGTTTTCCAATTATGAAATATGGTGCAGCCTCGATAGCGTTTGCTTTCGCCCTGTTATGTTTCGCTTTTCTCCTCGCAGAGGAGAAGGACTGGCAGGGGTTGAACGGTGCGGGGCAATCAAGCGTGTCGCTGTCACAGGCTGATGATATTCCGCAGAAGGTGAACAGGGCAGAGAAGAAAAAAAAGGAGAAGGCACTGAAAGCGGCGGAGGCGGAAGTTGATCCGAAACATGAGGAGAGCGCCGCCGCGCTGCATAATCTCGGTCGGCTCTATCTTCAGCTTGGCCGTTATGAAGAAGCCGAACCGCTGTTCACACGGGGGCTGGAGATTCGGGAGGAAAATCTCGGCGTGTCTGCCCCTGCCGTGGGCAGTTCTTTGACAGATCTCGCCGTGCTGCGTCTGCATCAGGGGCAGATGGGGAAGGCGGAAGAGCTCTTTGAGCGGGCGTTGAAAATTGAAGAGATAAACCGCAGTAATGATGATCCTGTACTTGCGGACAGTCTTAACAATCTCGCTCTTCTCTACGTGGGTGAGGGCAAGGATAAAAAGGCAGAACCGCTTTTTCTCCAGGCCCTGAAGATATACACAAAAAATCTCGGTGCGGAATCTCCCGCTGTCGGCTCGACCCTCAACGACCTCGCTTCACTCTACGGTCGACAGGGCCGTGTACAACTGGCAGAGCGTTTCTTTAAACGGGCACTGGCCATTCGCAAAAAGGCTTTTGGAGACTCGGATCCCGGTGTAGCTGTTGTATTGCACAACCTTGCGACCCTCTATCGGGTTACTGACCGGCAGAGCGAGGCTGAGAAGCTGACGAAGTGGGCGGCTGAGATTGAGAGCGGAGCGAAATAAAAAGGGGAGACAGGAGAAGGGAAGCGGTAAGACAATTTTTTTACCGCGAAGAACGCTAAGAAACGCGAAGGAAGGCAAAAGCATTTAAGCATAAAATTTTTTTGAGGAATTACTTTGTTTTCTTCTAACCAGAGGCATCCATGAACTATCTCATCATTACCACCCTTATCTGGGCCTTTTCTTTCAGTCTCATTGGCGTCTATCTTGCGGGGCAGGTGGATTCCTATTTTGCCGTGCTGGTGCGCATTGTGCTGGCAGCGCTGCTTTTTCTGCCGCTGTTGCGGAAGGTTCGTGTCGGGCTGGCTCTGCGGTTAATGGTACTTGGAGCGGTGCAGCTCGGTATCATGTATGTCTTTTATTACAAGAGTTTTCTTCTGCTTACGGTGCCGGAGGTGCTGCTCTTCACTGTGTTGACCCCGGTTTATGTTACTCTCATCTTTGATGTGACTCATCATCGATTCTCCGCCCGCTACCTGTTCACGGCGGCACTTGCGGTACTCGGCGCGGTTATCATCCGCTATCATCAGGTGGGGGATAATGCCTTGCTCGGGTTCCTTATGGTGCAGGGTGCTAATTTCAGTTTCGCCCTTGGTCAGGTGGGATACAAGGTTCTGATAGAGCGGGAAGAGCTCAAAGAGGGTGCGATCGGACAGGCGGGGATTTTTGGCTGGTTCTATCTCGGTGCCGCGGTGGTGGCAGTGGCTGCTTTCGCTCTGTGGGGAAATATTGAAAAATTGCCGACTACCGCTTTGCAGTGGGGAATTCTGATCTATCTCGGCGTGATTGCTTCCGGGGTTGGCTATTTTTTGTGGAACAAAGGCGCGACAATGGTGGATTCCGGAGTGCTGGCGATTATGAATAACGTGCTGATTCCGGCCGGGCTGGTGGTCAACCTGGTGATCTGGAACCGTGATGCCGATCTTGTCCGGCTCGCGGCAGGGGGTACGGTGCTGCTCCTTTCTCTTCTTTTGCATGAACACTGGCGCAAGATGCAAAAAGTGCAGGGGTGAAATTCATCCCCTCTGCAAAAGATTCTTTTTCACCGCGAAGGCCGCGAAGAACGCGAAGAAAGGCAAAAGCATTTGAGAATAAAGATTTTTAAAATTTAAAGCGGGAAGGGTGAGAACAGGGGAGACAGGGGAAAGGGAAAGGCGAAAAACAATAAAGACTGGATGGCCAACGAAACACGCGAAAGGTTTTATATATAAAATGCCTTTTTCCGAATGTTTAGCGTATTTAGTTGGCAAGAAATTCTTTTGTTGTTCCGTCTTTTTCATCAAATTTTTTTTGCTTTTCTTCGCGTTTCTTAGCGTTCTTCGCGGTAAAAAAATGCTTTACTGCCTTTTAGCTGTCTGTAAAATTGATTTCATTGCAGGGACGTCCGTTGTGGGATGAAACGCCTGTTGTGCTTCAGACGCAAAAAAGCCCGACGGATAACTCGTATCCGTCGGGCTTCCCTGTTTCTTTTGTTACTTCCTGCTCATTTAATCAAACCTTTCTTGCGGAGAAAGTCTTCGGCAACCTTTCTCTCCGGGATTCCCTTGCTGTCGACCTGAAAGTTCATCTCCTGCATATCGTCTTCGTTAATCTGTCCGGCAAGTTTTTCAACTTCTTCCATGGCCCCTGGGAATTTCTTCTGAAAGGAACCGTTGTACACGGTAAGGCAATAGTAAGGCGGGAAAAAGTGCTTGTCGTCTTCCAGGCTCTTCAGGTTAAACTCTTTGAGTTTCCCGTCCGTGCTGAAGGCGTCAGTGACATCAATATTCCCGTTTTGTATGGCGGTATAGCGTATTCCGGGATCCATCCCTTTTTCTTCTTTGAACGTAAAGCCGTAAAGCTTCTTCACGCCTGGCAATCCATCGGCACGGGCAAGAAATTCCATCGTTGCACCCATACGGAGTTCAGGGCCGGCGGTGACCAGATCGGAGATCTTTTCCAGATTATATTTTTGGGCAATATCCTGCGGCAGTGAGAGGGTATAGGTGTTGTCATAGCCGAAGGGGTTACCAATGATAAAATTATACTCTGGACCTTCCATAAAATCCTTCACCATCTTAAAGACCTTCTCCGGGTCCTTTTCCCCTTCTTTTTTCAGAACGGTGGCATAGAGCGT
>JBFHIO010000168.1:0-4769 GCA_041596435.1 Desulforhopalus sp.
CCCTGAAAAGATCCCTTACGCGATTAATCGCTACGTCTTTGAGGCAAAACGTCACTTTCAAATCCTTGAAGAGAAGATCGCCGACAAAGAGTTTTTTGTTGGCGACAGCTACTCTATCGTCGATATCTCTGTATGGGGCTGGTTGAATTTTGCCCAATTCCCCCTCGGAGAGGGCGTATTGGCTGAAGAGTTCCCCAATCTTCAACGCTGGTTTACCGCTGTCAGCGCCCGCCCGGCGGCCGTACGGGCAAAAAATGTTGGTTCTGAGATTGAATTCAAGCAGGAAGTTGACGAGGAAGCGCAACAGGCGCTGTTCCCGCAAAACTACCAGAAAACAGCGGAATAAGAAGTGATGTACAACTCTACGGTGTTGAAACAATAAAAAAGGGAACCTTGAAAAGCAGCCTGCCTTTCAAGGTTCCCATATCTGCAAATCAGCCCAGAACTGTTCTTACACACACCCTGGCATTTGCAAGATCTTCTTCGTTTGGATGACCAGTCATCTGATCAACCATCCCCTGCCATTTATCATCAGACAAACCGAGCTTCTTCTGTACTGGTTCGTGCATTGCTTTTGCCAAAGCTCCCTGGCAGTCAAAACAACCCATGTATTCAATACCTTTCTCCTTACATGCCGCTTTCAGAGGTTCTGCAAATCCATCCATATCCTGATTCGGGTAAGCTGGTGCGAAATGTGTTATGAAAGCTGCCAGCTTTTGACCGGAACTTGCTTTGAGAGCACCAAAACATTCTTTTACCGGTGCAGCAAGGCTGCCGGAATTCAGCGGAGAACCAAGGAAAATAACATCGTATCCAGCCACCTCATCGGGGGTGATATCTTCAATCTTTTTACAATCTGCTTCATGAGCAAGAGAGGCCTCTTCCACATGGCTTTAGCAACTTTTTCGGTATTTCCACTCTGGCTGAAAAATGTAACCAGAACCTTCATAATGTAATCTCCTCTGAATTTACTTTCTGTGAAGAAGAGATCGATGCCTTCTCAGAAAATTTGAAGACACCGATCCATGGCTACCTTTTTTCCTATATTCTCCCTGCCTGCGTGCCTATAGCTAAAAAGCGGATATGGGGATGAAATTTCATTTTTTTCTGTCCACGGCAATAATTTTTTCAACAATATCGTCCATGGTTCCTGCGATCACATCAGGCTGACGGTAGCGGGGATGATACGGTGCCTTTGAACGGGTGATACAGGCAGCATGCATCCCTGCAAACAGTGCGCCATGGGTATCCCAGTCATGGGCGGCCACAAGGCGCAACTCATTAATTGGTCGATCTATACGCTGGGCAACAAACTCATAGACCCTGGGATCAGGTTTAAAGCTGCCGGTTTCTTCCACGGAGACTATCTCATCGAAATACTCCATCAGACCTGCATTTTCCATCTGACTCTTTATCAGGTTGAGAGAGGAATTTGAAAAAGCCACTGTACGATAACCGGCAGATCTCAGGCGGGTGAGAGCGGGCTTGATGTCTGCGTGAGGAGGCAGACTGGCAAAGCTGTTGAGGATGTCGTTACGTACTGCCTCAGATATCTGCACATTGAGGCGGGCAGCGACTGCATCCAGCATATCACCGGCCAGGGTTGCAAAATTGCTTTTAACACCTGTTACTATGCACACTGTCGAGGAGTGCAACAGCATTGAGAACCACAGTGCAGTGACGGATTCATCTCCGAAAGCTGCCTTGAACTTTGGCTGCAACACGCTCAGATCAAGAACTGTTTCGTTGATATCAAATAAGATTGTGTCTCGGGGCATGACTATGGCCTCTATAGAGTTTTTTTAGTTTGCGGGGAATGGGATTTGTCAGCACGGATTGATCGGTGAAAATGTTTTCCAAAAAGATGACCGCTTATCGGGTCACCTTTTTGGAGGTTGCGAGAATTTCAATGGACCAGTTTTTTCAATTCCTTTACAACATCAGAAGGTTCGACACGCAATGTGTAATCGACGGCGACAAAAGCACAGGTGATCGTACCATCTACATTCACGATGAAGGTTGCAGGGAGGGGCAGATCAAATTGTCCTTCGCCGTTGTGCTTTTCCACCTCAATTCCGAAGTTCTTATAGATTTCAACAAGCTCTCTGGTCAGGGTAAAGACAACACCCAGCTCGCGGCCATAGTCTGAGTTTTTATCTGTAAGTATTTCGAACTTGAGTTCGTCTCTTTCTCTGGTAGACAGGGACTCATCCGGAAGCTCCGGCGTAATCGCCACCAGAGTGGCACCAGCCGCCTCAATTTCCGGCAAGACCTGCTGAAACGCTCTCAACTCCAGATTGCAGTACGGGCACCAGCCACCCCTGTAAAATGTGACGACAACCGGACCTTTCTCCAGCAATTGTGAGAGGCTGCGGCTTTCACCGAGATGGTTTGGCAGAGTAAAGTTTTTTAACCTGTCGCCCACCTTCGGAGCCCTCTCGACAATGCCGGACTCCTCAAGCTTTTTGAGGTCTCCCAACATAACAGCCTGTGCCTCTGCGGGGATCCTGGAGAGATTTTCTGCTTTCAGTGCTGCTAACTGGTCTTTAAGTGACATGGTCATTTCCTTTCTTTATAGAGATAAAATATTCTTCGCAGTTTCATATCCCACTCTTTTTTTTGAGTGTTCATTCAACATTATAGCCATCAGGACTGTTTGTCAATGTTTTACGTTGAGTGCTCATTCAAAATATCCGTTGAGGGATGAGCCCCCTGTTGTACTGGAGACGCCCAAATTGGTCGTCTCTACGAAGACCTTTTGCTTTTCCCTGCCTCCGTTCCCTTCTCCCCATAAAGACAACGTAACGCTGGCACTACGGGGACAAACAGCGGAATTTCATTAACATTGGGAAAATCGGCACGGCGGTGATGCCCGCAATGTTGTTGTTTAGACAAGGCATGCCTTGTCTCTACGGTGGTGCGGCAATCGCAGTGGGAACCAGCACCGACAGCCCGCGAAACAAAACACGCCACGCTGGTACCACGGGGAAATTTCTTGATTGCAATGAAGAGGATGGGCAAAAAACGGCGTATTCGATGTTCCCTTTACTTTCACGGATGCGCTCACTATTATCGACCCTGCAGGCTTTGTGGGTATACGCACATTTTATTTGTCAGGCCCAGGCAGAGCTGAACCAGCAGACACGCCATTCTCTCTCATCACTTTTGTTCTCTTCCGGAGGTCTTTTCTTCATGAAAAACACGACGCTGCCCGTGACACAACGCTCCTTCAGGGGCGCCGACTATTTTCTCCTCTGGTCCGGGGTGGCCATTTCCCTCGCCGAAATATGGGCAGGAGGATTTCTCGCCCCCATGGGACTCGTCCCGGGACTTATCGCCATTCTTCTCGGGCATGTCATCGGCACCACCCTTATGGCAGGCTGCGGTATTCCGGGATCTGATCACGGGGTCATGGCCATGATCTCGCTGCGCCCCTCCTTCGGTATTCGGGGCTCCGTCCTGCCGGCGCTGCTGAACATCATCCAGCTTGTGGGCTGGGCGGCCATCATGCTTATCATCAGCGGCCACGCAGGGGCCATGCTTGCCAATTTCGCACCGGTGCCCTCTTCGGAACGGTTCTGGATCGTATTGATCGGCATGATCACCCTGCTCTGGGCGCTGCTCACGGAAAAGCCCGTGTGGAGAACCCTGCAGAACACGGCAGTCATCGGCCTGCTCATCGTGGTCTGCCTCATGACGGTGGTCTCCTTTAGAGAAATCGGAGTAGCGGCCGCCATTGACAGACCTCAGACCATGAGTTTCATGAGCGGTCTTGACCTCGTTATCGCCATGCCCATCTCCTTCATGCCCATGGTGGCGGACTATGCCCGGTTTTCCAAAAACACCACAACCTCCTTCTGGAACACCTGGTGGGGATATTTTATAGTCTCTTCCTGGATGTACATTCTGGGACTGGTCGCCACGCTCATCACCGGCGAGACCGACCCGGGCATGCTCATCCTGAAAACAATGGGATCCCTCGGACTGGCCGTTCCCGCGCTGCTGCTGGTGGTTTTTTCCACCATCACCTCAGACTTTGCCAATCTCTACTCCTCCACCTGCTCGGCCCTGAATATTTCCGAGCGCATCCGTCCCAAAACCACCATCTGGATCGCCGGGATTCTCTCCATCCTCGTCGCCCTCGTCTTTCCCATGGCGCGGTATGAATCCTTTCTCCTCTTCATCGGAGCCATGCTTGTTCCCATCCTCGGCATTGTGCTCACCGACTATTTCATCCTGAACAAGCGCACCATGAATACCGCGGCGCTGAACGAAAAAGACGGCCCCTACTGGTATTTCAAGGGAGTCAACCGGGCGGCGCTCACCGCATGGGTTATCGGCTTCGCCGTCTTCGAGGCCATGGCTGTCATGAATATTCCTCTCGGATCATCTCTACCCTCTATTGCAGCGGCGGGATTCGTCTACTGGCTCTTCATGGGGCGCAGCAAAAAAGCGTAATACACGGTATCCTTCAGGGGACATTGAAACACGAGTTCTTCCATGTCCCCCCAAACGCACACGGGGAGGCACCATGAATATTTCCATTCTGGCGACGGAATCTCTGGGAGTTCGCGGGCTTTCCTGCATGGTATGCGCGGGACCCCGGCGCATCCTCATTGATCCAGGTATTGCTCTGGGATACATCCGCCACGGCATGCTGCCTCACCCCTTTCAGGTGCGCACCGGCAGCATGATCAGAGACACCATCCTCCACCATCTGAGGACGGCAACAGATGTCGTGATCAGCCATTTTCACGGGGACCACATCC
>JBFHIO010000169.1:0-4748 GCA_041596435.1 Desulforhopalus sp.
CACCTGGTTCCGCGCCCTGCCAGCTTCTTTCCAGTTTTATCTCATGAACAGTGTTCTCGCCTGGGGGCAAGCCTCGTTGACCACCTGGCCTGAACTGCTGGAATTTCTCGGCGGTGAAGGAGGACTCGACCACCTCAACCCCGACGAACGCATCCCCTTTCAGCGCCTCTACTTTAATGAGCTCCTTCTCCGCGCCCGCTTTGAAGACGCTCAGAAGCAGATTGACGTGGCCCCTGAAGCATTCAATGGTACCGGAGCCGAGGGAAGCCTGCACTTTCTGCGCCATGAGACCCCAGCCGATCTCAACGCCTTTAATGCCGACCTCGCCTTCCTCAGTAAATACAACCCGGACAGCCCGGTGGCCATCTTCGGCATCGGCGGACTCTTCTCCGTGCTCGCCCGTATTGCCGCTGTAAAAGACAAGGCCTGGGGAGATTCTGCCACCGCGATTACCACCGCGCTCACCCTCTTTGAGAACGCCCGCGAAAATCGCTGCTACGGCTGGCTCGCAGCTGTCATTGATGCCCAGCTCAACAGCACTCAGCATCAGATAACACTGCCGGACGCCCCCATTGATGCCCTTGAGCTGATCTTCGCAGCCCTTTGTCAATACTGGCTCAACAACGCCATTGAACTCGACGTTGAAGAAGAGGTAGTCACGTTTTTCCACCGGGCCATTGACCAGGGCTTCCAGCTTCTTGCCGCCATTTTCGGCGAAATTCTCATGGAAACCCGCCCCGACAGTGAGGAGGCTGCAGAAGCTGCAGAACTGCGCAAAAACATCAACATCCGGCCGCTGCTGCCGTTGATTACCCCCGAAGAACCCTGGCGCCGCAGTCTCGCCGCGCTCATCTCAGCCACCGGCACTGAGGAACAGGAGAGCGATATCCGCATGGCGTGGATGGTCAGCTTCCTCGACGGCAAAATCCAGATCAACCCACGCGAGCAGAAGATTCTGGCCAACGGTTCGTGGAGCAAAGGACGCCCCACCTCTCCGGCCCGGTTATATCAGGGAAGCCGTTTCCCGTGGCTCAGCCCGCACGACCGGCGTATCACTGCAACCATCGTCAAACAACACAACCCGGCCACCAACTCGACAACCTGCCAGTTTGACATGGATAAGGCCATTGTTGCCATGGTCGGCCATCCGCACCTGTTTCTTGCTGATTCCCCGAACACCCCCGTAGAATTTGTTGAGGGGGAACCGGAACTGCTCGTGGAGGAACAGGGCGACGACCTGCATATCTGCTTCGCCCAGCCTATCACCGGCGAATCCATCAATTTTTACAAAGAGACACCGACCCGTATCAAGGTCATTCGCATAAACGAAAAGCACCGTAAAATTGCACAAATAACAGGGTCTGAAGGAATTAGTGTTCCAAAAGCGGCCAGTGAAGAGGTGCTCACAGCCATTGGCAACATTTCCTCCTTCATGACGGTTCACTCTGCCATCGCCGCCGACCGCAGCCGGCAGACCGGCGTCACCTTTGTTGATTCCGACCCCACCATCTACATCCACCTTGTCCCCTACGGTACCGGCTTTCGCCTGGAAATGTTCGTCAAACCCTTCACACAGGGCGGCCATTATCTCAAGCCCGGTCAGGGGGTAGAGAATATTATGGCAGAAGTGGGAGGCACACGCCTGCAGACCCGCCGCGACCTCGCAAAAGAAGAGCTGAACGCCCGTGAAGTTGAAGAGATGTGTCCGGTGCTCGATCTCGCAGTCGACATGGAACAGGAGAATGAGCGCGAGTGGCATCTCAACGATCCCGACGACTGCCTGCAGGCCCTGATGGAGTTGCAGGCCATCCGCGACAAGGTCATCATCGAGTGGCCGGAGGGCGAGCGCCTTTCCATCGGTCAGCAGATAGGAGCAGAGAATCTCAACCTGAAGATCCGCACCAACCGGCAGAACTGGTTTGCCATGAGCGGTGTAATTGAGGTGGATCAGGGCAGAGTGATTGAATTAAAAGACCTGCTCAGCCGCATGAAACCCGGTGGCAGTCGCTTTGTGGAGATTGGTGACGGGCAATTTGTCGCCCTTACCCAGGAATTCCGCAAACGCCTCGACGATCTCTCTCTCTTCTCCGAAAAGAGTGACACCAACGAGCTGATGATCCATCCCCTCGCGGCACTCCAGCTGGAAAAGCTCACTGAACGCTCCCGTACCGAAGCCGATGCGGGCTGGAAAGAACAACTGCGACGCATCGCCGATGCCCGTAACTTCTCCCCCGTGGTCCCCTCCACGCTGCGTGCCGAACTTCGCCAATACCAGCGCGAGGGTTTTGAATGGCTGGCACGACTGGCACACTGGGGCGTGGGCGGCTGCCTCGCCGATGATATGGGTCTCGGAAAAACCATGCAGTCCCTCGCCGTAATTCTGGAAATGGCGAGCAGGGGTCCCTCTCTTGTTATCGCACCAACCTCCGTCTCCACCAACTGGCTGACTGAAGTGGAGCGCTTTGCCCCGACCATCAATATCGTCTCCCTCGGCTCCAAAGATCGCAAACAGGAAGTGGAAGGGCTCTCTAAATTCGATCTGCTCATCACCACCTATACCCTGCTGCAACAGGAAAGCGAGCTCCTTTCCTCTGTGAAATGGCAGGCGGTAATTCTCGATGAAGCCCAGGCAATAAAAAACTCGGCCACCAAACGCAGTCATGCGGCAATGGCCCTGCAGGCAAAATTCAAACTGATTACCACCGGTACGCCGATTGAGAATCACCTCGGCGAACTGTGGAATCTCTTTCATTTCATAAACCCCGGCCTGCTCGGTTCACTGTCACACTTCAATGAAAACTTCGCCGTCCCCATCGAACGCTACGGTGACCGCGAAGCACGGCTGCGGCTGAAAAACCTCATTCGCCCCTTCATGCTGCGCCGCATCAAATCGGAAGTCCTCGAAGAACTGCCTTCCCGCACCGAGGTTACGCTGAATGTGGACATGTCACAGGAAGAAACCAACTTCTACGAAGCCCTGCGGCAGAATGCCATCGACATGCTGGAGAGTAACCGCGAGAAGAAAGGTCGCCACCTGCAGATACTCACTGAGATCATGCGCCTGCGTCAGGCCTGCTGCAACCCCCGCCTGATCGACGCGGACAGTTCCATTGAGAGTTCAAAGCTGAAGGTCTTTTCCGAAGTTGTCGAAGAATTACTGGAGAGCAACCACAAAGCACTCATCTTCAGTCAGTTTATCGGCCACCTCAGTATCATCCGCAAGTATCTTGATGAAAAGAAGATCCATTATCAATATCTTGATGGAGCCACGCCCACCCGTCAACGCAAGATTCGCGTCGATGCCTTCCAGGCGGGAGAGGGAGACCTCTTCCTTATCAGTCTCAAAGCAGGCGGACTGGGCCTCAACCTCACCGCTGCGGATTATGTCATCCACATGGACCCGTGGTGGAATCCGGCCATCGAAGACCAGGCCTCAGACCGCGCCTACCGCATCGGCCAGACCCGCCCGGTAACTATCTACCGTCTCGTCTGCCGGAACTCTATTGAAGAAAAGATTATCAAACTCCATAAGGAAAAACGTGATCTCGCCAGCAGTCTGCTTGAAGGAACCGATATGAGTGCGAAAATGAGTTCCGATGATCTGCTGGAACTCATCAAGGGAAGATAAAAAAGAAAGGCTGGAGGAAATCGCAGCTGCAATTCTGAAGGTAACTGCAGCTGCGGTGAAAATTCTTTGAAGCAGGAGAGCCTGTATAATCCCCATTGATATGCAGGGGAAAGTTGTCACCCGCAGCGAAGGAGAAGGACAGAAATCAATTCTTCATGGATCTTTGCAGGAGAAGCCCACCCAGAACAAACCCCAGTCCCACGATGGTGGCCAGATGAATCTTTTCTCCCAGCACAACGGAGATCACCACCAGCGAAAGCACCGGCGCCAGGAAAATGAGGTTGGCAATACGGGCGGTGCTCTGCGTCAGCCGCAGGGCCGTCAGCCAGCACACGAAAGGAATTCCCATCTCGAAAAAGCCCAGCCACACCCCACCCGCAAAACCCCGTAGAGTAAATTCTGTCCACAGACGTTCGCCATGGGTAAGCCCCATATAAAGCATCAGCACAGGCAGGGCGCAGAGGAAATTAGCACAGAGCCCGGCCACAGCCTCCCTTTTATCGCGAGTGTTGAGAATCCAGTAAAGCGCCCAGATAACACTGGAGAGCAGAAGCAAACACACCCCGGGAAGACTGTCAAACTGCAGGCTCCATGGCCGTCCCTTCGTCCCGATTATCAGCACACCGAAATAAGAGACAACAATGGCCAGCCACTCTCCCCGTGTCACCCGCTGGCCGAGCAGGGGAATGGAAAGCAAAGTGAGGGCAATAGCCCAGGTATAGTTAATAGGCATGGCCTGCTGCGCTGGCAGCAGATTGTATCCCTTAAAGAGCAAAAGATAATAGCAACAGGGATTAAGCAGGCCACAAAAGAACGAAAAAAGCCACTCCCGGCGAGTAAAACGCAACAGGAGTGGCAGTTTTTTTTGCACACAGAGGACAACAAAAAGAAAGGCAGTGGCCACCAGTGTTGAGTAGAGAAGCAGCGACTGAGAATCCGTCCAGCGCAAACTCAGCTTGATCACTGAAGGCACTAAAGACCAGAGGAAAATGGTGCAGAGCCCGTAGAGGATGGCTTTCTTCTGGTTTTGCATGGGAATTTTGCCCTCCATAGAGGCAACAGGGTCCCTTGAATAATCTTGTATTTCGTTCATATTCAAGGCACAGAAGAAAATTTACCG
>JBFHIO010000170.1:0-4726 GCA_041596435.1 Desulforhopalus sp.
ACCTTTGAAATATGGATCTCGGTTGCGGCGATGTATTTCATCATCACCACGTTGCTCTCGCAACTTGTCTATTACATGGAGCGGAGGTTTCGGATCAGTGATTAAAACAGAAAATGTAATCAAAGTTTTTCATACCAGAAGCGGAGAAGTTCGCGCCGTGGACGGAGTAAGTCTCCATGTGAAATCGGGCGAGGTGGTGGTTGTTGTCGGGCCGTCAGGTTCGGGAAAATCCACCTTTCTGCGTTGTCTCAACGGGCTTGAGAATTTCTCCGACGGTCATATCCGTATTGATGGCGAGGATCTTGCCGATCGTCACGTCAATATGAATAAAATCCGTGCCGAAGTGGGAATGGTTTTCCAGCAGTTCAACCTCTTTCCCCATAAGACGGTGCTGGAGAATCTCACCCTTGCCCAGTGCCGTGTACGCCACCGCTCAAAAAAAGAAGCCATGGACAAGGCGGAGGCGCTGCTGAAGAAGGTTGGTATCCATGCCAAGGTGGATGAATATCCCAACCGCCTCTCCGGCGGACAGCAGCAGCGGGTGGCAATTGCCCGGGCGCTGGCCATGGACCCGAAAGTGATGCTTTTTGACGAACCGACCTCTGCCCTTGACCCGGAGATGGTCGGCGAGGTGCTTGATGTCATGAAACAGCTTGCCCGCGAGGGGATGACCATGGTGGTTGTCACCCACGAAATGGGTTTTGCCCGTGAGGTTGCCGATCGGGTGATTTTTATGGATGAAGGAAAGATTGTCGAGGAGGGAACGCCGGAACATTTCTTCACCGCACCGCAGGAGGAGAGGGCAAAACTCTTCCTCAAGCAGGTGCTGTAAAGATCCGCCGTTTACTCAAGGAACCCTCAACAGAGAAATCCACCAGTACAACTTTGGAGAAAACATGAAACTGAAACGTCTCATTATTGCTCTTACCGTGCTTGCCCTTGCCATCCCGGCGGTTTCTTTTGCCGCAAAAGAGGTGAAGGTCGGTTTTATCTATATCTCGCCCGTTGGCGACGCCGGTTACTCCTATGCGCATAATGAAGGGCGCAAAGCGCTGGATAAGATGGAGGGGGTGACCACTTCTTTTGTGGAGTCTGTGCCGGAAGGGCCAGACTCGGAACGGGTCGCTTTGAAGATGGCGCGCAAAGGTTACGATGTTATCTTTGGCACCAGCTTTGGCTATATGGATCCGATGCTCAAGGTGGCGAAGAAATTCCCGAAGGTTGCTTTCCTGCACTGCTCCGGTTACAAGACAGCAGAAAACATGGGGAACTACTTTGGCCGTATTTACCAGAGTCGTTATCTCACAGGGGTTGTGGCCGGTTCGATGACGAAGTCAAACATTCTCGGCTATGTGGCGGCGATGCCCATTCCCGAGGTTATTCGTGGTATCAGCGCCTTTACCCTTGGGGCTCAGTCGGTGAACCCGAAGGTACAGGTTCGGGTCGTATGGACCAACACCTGGTATGACCCTGCAACTGAGAAGGAAGCTGCCAAATCACTGCTTGATGTAGGGGCCGATGTGCTTGCTCAGCATCAGGATTCCCCCGGTCCGCAGGAGGCCGCTGAAGAGGCTGGTGTTTATTCTGTCGGCTACAACACCAATATGCAGTCCTTTGCGCCCAAAGCTCACCTCACCTCGGCGGTGTGGAACTGGGCACCCTATTACACGAAGGTTGTGAAAGAGGTTCAGGACGGAACGTGGAAACCGGAGTCGGTGTGGCTTGGCATGGAGACCGGCGTGGTGGATATCTCCCCGTACGGTGAGATGGTTCCAGAGGCGGTCCGCGAAAATGTCGACAATCTCAAACAGCAGATTATTGACGGCAGCCTGAAAGTTTTCACCGGACCGATTTTTGACCAGCAGGGGAAAGAGATGGTCCCCGCCGGGCAGGTTGCCACTGACGACCAGCTGCTTAATATGAACTGGTTTGTCAAAGGGGTAATTGGCACGTTGAAGTAATTAAAATCTTTTTTCCATGCGCGAGGCGGGAGAGTATTTTCTCCTGCCTCACGAATGTGATTGAAACCTCAAAATATTTGCACAGCCTGTAAAGGTTCAGCGAATCTTCTAAAAAGCTGTTTCACCGGGGCTGAAGTCCCGAATCATCCTTTGCCGTCGGACTGCCTTTCCGACAGTCCGGCAACACCAAAGACGCCTTTATGCAGTTGCAAATTCTCAAACGAACGCGACGGATCTCCTTTCTGGGAGCCGTCGCTGTTTTCGTCTCAGCCATTCTCCTTTCTCTGTTCTTCAGCGGGGTCCTGCTGAGTCTCGGCGGTACCCCGCCTGCTGCTGGTTTCACCACCCTGTTTCAGGGAGGCTTCGGCTCCCGCTGGGCGCTGGAGGACAGTGTGCTCAAGGCGATTCCCATCTTTCTCTGTTCCCTCGGGGTGGCGGTGGCCTTTCGCCTCAAGGTCTGGAACATTGGTGCGGAAGGACAGTATGCCCTCGGGGCGATAGGTGCCACCGGTGCGGCCCTCGCTTTTCCAGACTGGCCTTCCTGGGCGGTGCTGCCGATGATGGCGTTGTCTGCAGCCTGTGCCGGCGGGATCTGGGGCCTTATTCCGGCGCTTTTACGCCAGAAGATGCACACCAATGAAATTATTGTGACCCTGATGTTTAACTATATCGCGGTCTATCTGCTGCAATATCTCGTGCTCGGTGTCTGGCGCGATCCCAACAGCCACGGCTTTGCCGTCAGTGCCACCTTCAGCGATGCCGCCATCATCGGCCCGCTTTCCGACGCGACCTCCGTCCACTGGGGCCTGGTTCACTGTCTCGTCCTCGGTATCCTCCTGCTGCTCTTCTTCCGTTATACCCGCATCGGCTATGAGATTAAGGCCGCGGGAGAGAATATGAATGCCGCCCGTTATGCTGGAATCCGGGTGGATTTCCTCGTCTGTCTCGTGATGGCGATCAGTGGCGGTCTGGCCGGATGGGCCGGGTTTGTGGAGGTGTCGGCTACGGTTAACCAGCTGCAGCCTGCCATGCTTGTGGGCTATGGCTACACCGCCATAGTGGTGGCGTGGCTGGCACGGCTCAATCCGTTGGGCATTGCGGTGGCTTCCTTCCTTCTTGCAGGGCTGCGTGTGGGAGTGGAAAGTCTGCAGCTTGATCTGCAGGTCCCGGCGGATTTCGGCGACATCCTTGAGGGCTCCATTCTTCTTATGGTACTCGCGGCAGGGCTTTTCCTTGAATATCGCATTGTGCGAAAGGGGCGGACATGAATTATGACATCCTTATCCCGCTGCTGGCGGCCACCGTACTGAGTGGTACTCCGGTGCTCTACGCCACCCTCGGAGAGATCATCACTGAGAAGTCCGGGGTGCTTAATCTCGGGGTGGAAGGCGTGATGATGCTTGGTGCCTTCTCTGCCTTTTTTGTTGCTGCCGCTACCGGCAGTCCATGGCTTGCCTTTGTTGCGGCGGGTGTGGTCGGGATGCTGGCGGTTTCACTGCATGGGGTGGTTTGTCTCTGGTTTCAGGGGAATCAGGTGGTCTCGGGACTGGCACTGACTCTTCTCGGCAGCGGTCTTGCCAACTATCTTGGTACTCCGTATGTCGGAACGAAAGCCCCTGGTTTCTCTGCGGTGGCACTGCCGGGACTCTCCCGCATTCCGGTTCTCGGGGAGATTTTCTTCAACCACGATCCGCTGGTCTATCTGAGCTATCTTCTGCCACCGATACTGTGGTTTTTCTTCCATCGTACCGGGATTGGCCTCGGGCTGCGCGCCGTTGGAGAGAATCCCGCAGCGGCAAGGGCTGCCGGGCTCAACGTGCAGCGTCTGCGCTGGCTCGGTATTCTTGCCGGTGGTTTTTTCATGGGGCTGGGCGGGGCCTGTCTGTCGCTGGCCTATACCCATTTATGGACCAGTTCGCTCTCCGGCGGACGCGGGTGGATTGCTGTCGCGCTCGTTATCTTTGCCTTCTGGCGACCGGGGCGGGCAGTCTTTGGCGCGTGGCTTTTTGGCGGAGTGATGGCGTTGCAGCTTCGCCTGCAGGCATCGGGTGCGCAAGTTTCCTCCTCCCTGCTTTTGATGCTGCCCTATGCCCTGACGGTGATTGTCCTCGTCTTCTCCTCCGCATGGCGCAAAAGCGACGCGGCTCCAGCGGCGCTTGGTATTAATGTAGAGCCGGAGGAGTAATATCTGCCATGGATCGTTTTATTTTCCCGATATTTCCATCACAAGATTGCAGAGATATTTGACGCCGGTTCCAGGGACCTCTTCATTAAAGGCAAAATGAGAATTGTGGTACGGGGCACAACCCGGAGTGCCGATGCCGATGAATGCATAACATCCCGGAACCTGCTCAAGATAAAAAGCCATGTCCTCTCCTCCCATTGTCGTTTCAGCTTCAATGACATTTTCAGAGCCAATTTGTCTGCGGTACCAGGGGGCGGGGCAACTTGCAGAATGCCGGCAAAACCGATAAAAAGAATCGGAACAAGAAAAATGGCAAAAGCAGGGGCCCCCATGATGGAAAATCCTTTATTGGCAAACAGCCGGTAAAAGACCTGTGCGAGAATGATACGTGCCTGCAGTGTAAAGAAAATGACAGCTGTGACCTTGTCTTTCCACGGTATGGCAGGCGTGAAGATGTGCGGGCCCGGACTGGATCTTGTTTCTGCCTTGCCTGGTGAACATCCTGTGGTTGAAAAAATTAAAGGGTACCTTGAATAACCAGTCTTTTGCCTATCTTCTTTGTTACAGTCAAAAATTTATC
>JBFHIO010000171.1:0-4710 GCA_041596435.1 Desulforhopalus sp.
ACCTTGCCTTTCTCTAAAGAATAACCCTCCCCGGGGCGAAGTCAAGAAAAATATAAAGGTACCTTGTGATTGGAATAAAAAAAGCGACGACAGAAATTTTCTGTCGTCGCTTTTTAAAAGATTCAGCTTTTCTTTGGAAAGCAAATCATCAGGCCCGTTTTACAAAGATTCCAGTCGGGTCTATTTCTTCACGAATCAATCGAACTTCTTCCTCAGTAGGAGGGTCAAATGCGGTTACGTTGTCGGCGAAGAGCAGTTCAAAGCCGGTTTCAGCCTGGATTGACTCTTTTGTCTCTCCGGGGAAGGTAGACAGCAGACGCATCCGATGGCTTTCCGGTTCAAAGTCAAAAATACCTTTGGTGGAGATGAGGCGATAGGGGCCAGAACCCTGCATTCCGGCTTTCCAGCGGGCGTCTTTGCTGCCGTCGAGATGTCCGGGAGATGTAAGGTACTGCAGTTTTTTACTGAATTTCCGTTTGTCATGGGGGACGATGAGAATCGTCTTTTCACACGAAGCAGCCATGTCGGAGGCGCCCCCGGAACCAGGCAGGCGAATCTTCGGTTTCTGATAGCCATCGGGGAAATCCCCGATCATGGTAGAGTTGAGATTGCCATACATATCAACTTCGGCGCCACCAATAAAGCCGTAGTCGGCAAAGCCCCGCGCTGTCAGTTCAAAGGCACTGTTGAGCCCCTTCACATAGGATGCGGAGGTGAAGGTTTTGGAGTCGCCCACCGAAACGGGCAGCCCTACATTAAGATCCGGGCCAACAGCCCCGGCTTCAAATACGGGGATCAGGCTGGGGGCATGGGTCATTTTCGCCAACAGTGAAGCCACCATCGGCAGGCCAGTGCCTACGAAGACGACCTTTTTATCTTCAAGAACCTTGGCACCCGCGACAATAATTATTTCCTGTGCGGTGTAGTCTTTTGAAACGGTCATAGAGTTCTCCTTTATATCAGTATCAGTCCTTACACCAGACGTTCGCAGTTAGCTGCTTCCAGTTTTTTCGCTTTGAGCAGTTCGGCAACGCCGATTTTTTCAAGGAAACCGCTGAAGTCGTCCACGCCGAAGATATATTCATCAAAATATGCCTTCAATTCATCCTTGTTCTCGGATTTGCACATGAGAGCTGCGCGTCTGTGCAGATCGGCGATATGTTCCTTGCTGTAGTAGTAGCTGCGTCGGCAGGCACCCGGATAGGCTCCGTAGGGCACTTCGATTACGGCATCAACTCCGAGGAAGGGAATAGCAATATCCTTCGGCAGACTGGTGATTGTTTCATGGGAGAGCAGCTGCTCGCAGGTGATAATGGTGTGTGCCGAGGCCATGGAAATCTCGGGACAGGTACACTCGGAACCACGGATAATGCAGTTCCCGTACTTGTCGGCTGCATTAACGTGAATGATTGCTACATCGGGGTTGCTCGCCGGCAGCAGTGCGATGGGGCGGTGAGTGAAGGGGCAGTCAATGATTTTTGTTCGGTTGCTCTTTGCCACATCCCCGGCAATCGGACCCCGGGTGGGGATGAAAGGGATACCCGTGGCGCCGGCCTTAAAGCGGGATGACATGTTGGCGTTTGACCAGTCCTCAATCTCTACCAGACCACGCTCGGTGAGGTAACGGAACATGGGGGCGAGACCAAAGGCTTCATGGGCCCAGTAGGCGAGTTCAATGCGTTTGATGGAGAAGTGGTCGGGATCAATCATCATGGCGGCGCCGAGGTAATCTGGAGCCATCCCTCCTGACTGGAAGGAGAGGGTGAGATCTTTGAAGCCATGGCGGATCATCTCGTGGGTGATTGCTACCGGCTGGCGAATGTCAACAAAACCGCCGATCCCGACGTTGTCTCCATCATGTATGAAGGTGTCTACCGCCTCCTTCAAACTCATGGTTTTGTCGCGCATGGATTTGTCTTTGTTGACCAGCGCTTTACGCGCTTCATCGGGAGATAATCCTGTCCAAAACATCTCTGTGGTGTCTTTCAATGTTCTACCTCTCAGGCAAGGGTGAGCGGAAACGGACGAATACCAACAGCTGTTCGGGCGTCTCCTTTATCAGTGTTTCTTAAAAAAACCTGGAATTTTGCATCTCTGAGTGAGATCCCTGGTTATCGAAGAAACCCATGAGGTGGAAGAGGATATTCCTCCACTTCCCGGAAATAAAAAAAACCGGCGCTTACTACAAATACGGCAGAGCCGATTTGTGAAAATCTGTGCAGGGACGAGAATACAGACCTCAGAACGAGGTCCATTGTGAAAAGAATTTGAGCCATACAGTTGCTTCCTCTCTTTTTTGATGTCGTACAGCTGCCCGACATTGCGTTAAAGAGCCAACTTCCTAAGCCTCAAACAAACTTGCCATAATTTTACATTCTTTACAAGGTCTTCTATGGGACCAATCGACGGATTTTTTGGGAAAAGGTTATTGCAATGCTTTCTGTATTGCTTCTCCCTTGTCTTTAATGAAAGTGTCAAAGGTGTTCATCTGCTCGGAGTTGAGGCTTTCTTTCACCTGATTGCGCATTTTGTTGACGACGGCATCATATTCCGGCCTGAATTCCTCCCAGCGCACTTTGCCTGAGGCGATTGCTCCTCCTGCAGCTGTACGCAGGTCAGTAAGGCCTTCCCTGAGTACAGGTTTTACTTTCGTCATCTGTTCCTTTGAAAGTTTGAGCGTATCGGTGAAGCGGTCGTTAAGGGTCCCGCCTGTGCCACCGCCATCGATAACGGTTCTGGAAACAAGTTCCTTCAGCTCTTCCGCTTTTTCACTATGCAGGAGCTCGTCAAGTCTGCCTGCTGAGGTCTTGCCGTCTTTGGCACGTTGTTTCTCGAACAGATCCAGATGGGAACTGATGGCATTGACGGTTGATTGATCAGCAAGCCCCTGCTGCTGGAGGAGGCCGAGAATGGCTGCACTGGTGGAAGAAGGTGCGGCTGTGGCGGTGTCGGAAGTATCACTGGCAGCAGTAGACTCCATGGTCTCCTGTTCGCTGGAAACTGCGGTCTCTTCCGCCTGTGCGGTGAAGGAGAAAAGAAGGGGGAGGAGGGTTGCCGTAAGGATAGATTTTTTCAACATGTTTTCTCCTTTTCAGGGTGTCTGGTTGCAAGTTGGTGATGGCCTGCTATTCGTCCTCGGTGCGTGCTTTTGAAGTGTTACACCAGAAGAGGGCAGATGAGAACATTTTTCAGAGCAATTTCATCCGATGTCGCCCCGACATGGGGGTGGATATCCCCGCAAGTCCGGGGATGTCACCCGGCGTCTACTGGCAGGGAAGAGGTTGTGGCGTAAGGTGTGACTTCAGAGGCGGGGAGAGAATGACAGTGCTTCCCGAAATGAAAAATCACACTTGTACATGGAGGTTCCATTATGAACACAACAACACTTGAAAACACCTGTAACAGCAAAAAAACTCAGAAGAAAAAAGGCCGCTTTACTCCTGCTGTTCTTGTTGCATTGACCTGCCTTTTTCTCCTGCCGGCGGTGGCTTCTGCTGAACGCCTGCGCCTGCAGATCGATATGGGGGATCAGGTTTTTCAGGCGGGCCGGAACCGGACAGCGGTGCTGCCCTTGCAACGACTTTTACGTCAGCAGTATCCCGGCATCAAACTTAAAAAGATGGAGTTGAAGCGGGTGGTACTGGTCGCGAAATCAAAAGGAGGACACGGCCTCGCGAATCTGCGGGTTGGAAATAAAGTCAGTCGCGAGAGATCGATCAACGGACAGCCACAGGATTTCAACCGCCGGTCAGCGGCTACTTTTGACAAGGTGCGTTTTTTCAACCCCGCAGGAAGAGGTTATGGTAAATGGCAGCTCCAGCTCAAAGGAAAGGTCAAAGTCCGTAAGATTATCGTAGTCGCTGAGGACCATCGGCGAGGGTCTCGGCCTGGAGCCACTCCACACTATTTTGAGCTCTCTTTCGGACAGAAAGGCTTCGTTCTTCAATAATAAAAAGGTGTTCTCCGATCGGTGCTGAGAGTTGTGGCGATTGGCGGAGAATGCCTGTCAGAGAGGGGCAGACGTTGTCAAAAGGTATTTTTCCACGGCGGGGAAGTCCCTTTTGCCTCTTGACAAGAAAGCCTCTTTATGGTTAAATTTGTGCCCTAATTCGTTCTCACCGCTATTCTCTCTTTGAGTATGGGAATGAATTTGTTTATACCTTCCAAGCTGTTACGAGGTCGCCTGCGGTGCGATTTCACTCTGTGTTACGCTTATGGCGTCACATGGGACAAAAGGGAGAGTTGTAATGGAAGTGGGCTCTGCCCGCTTTTTTTTGTGCCTGAATCCGGTAAAACCTGGGAGTAAAAATGAGTGAGCCTGTTCTTGCGATAATCCGCCGTTATCTTAACGATGTTCTTCCGGAAATGGGGCTGGAACTTTTTGACCTCCAGTTTCGTCGGGAAGGGCATGGGCAGATATTGCGGGTAACTGTCGATGTCCCACAGGGCGCAGATGCCGGCGTTACCCTCGAAAACTGCGGTGCTGTCAGCCGTGCACTCGGGCAGTATCTTGATGTCGAAGACTGCATTCCCGAGGCATATCATCTGGAAGTTTCCTCCCCAGGGCTTGATCGTCCACTGCGTAATCTCGCAGAATTCGAACGATATATCGGGAAAATGTGCAAGGTTCGCACCCACTATCCTGTGGATGGTGACAAGGTATTTGTCGGTGAAATTAAAGGAGTGGAGGATGGCCAGATTACCCTCGAA
>JBFHIO010000172.1:0-4696 GCA_041596435.1 Desulforhopalus sp.
ACGCTGAGGGCGGCGGCGACGATATAAATGAGCAGATAGCTGACAAATGCAATGAACCAGTTGGCGTTTATATATTCAGCGAGTGCCTGTTGATTGTCCTTTAAACTCTCAAGGGTAAGATATTGCTGTAAGTCGAACCCAAAGAAGATGGCGATGAGCGCTGCAATGATGACGACTAATATCGTACGTTTGCTCTTCATGTGAATTATTCCCCTTGAAGTTGGAGGTTCAGGTTACGTGAACATCTTTTGACCGTTCAGGAAAAACGAGGGTTAAGTTAAATAAAGTCCTCAAAAACGATTTGCAGCCGTATGCCCGGTGCGCACACTGGAGGAGTTGCCAGAACAGGCCTCCTAACAGGTATAAACTAAATTGGTATATAATGGTACCTTGAAAAACTTTGTATTTCGTTCATATACAGGGGGCAGGTGAAATTTTATCGCAGGCATATGGGTACTTTGAATAATCTTGTATTTCATTCATATTCGAGACTCAGGAAGAAAATTACCGCAGGTATATAATTGATATTCCGAGGATAATTTTCTAACTGAAACGAAGAAGATGAGGGAAAGACTGGTTATCCAGGGTACCCCTCTAATAATATTTGTGTTGTCGGCGTCACGTTTACACAAGTTGCGGATTGACTCAAATACCGATGGAATCTACAGAAGGACTTTGCACCGATGGAAGATCCTTTGTTTGACTCGTGCAACTTGATGGCAGGGGCGGAAGTGAATATTCTTACAGTCTGAGGCAGGAACGGATCAAAAAAATTCAACAGGACAGGAATCCATGCAACTCTTTGAAGAAACGAAAATCGGGAACATAACGCTGAGGAATCGATTCATCCGTGCCTCCCTGTGGATGAAGGGGGCAAAAGAGGGACATATTACTCCGGCACTGCAGGAGACCTATAACGATCTTGCCATGGGCGGCGTTGGCCTTATTCTCAGCGGTTATATGTATATCAGCCCTGATGAAAGACCCAACGTGGGGATGGTCGCGATCAGCGACGACAGTTTTGGTCCGGAACTGAAGACCTTTGTTGATGAGATTCATCAGCATGGCGGAAAAATCGCGGCGCAGATCTGCTACGGCGGTTCACAGTCGGCTCATCCGGATGCGGCGAAAATGAAGATGATCGGCCCCTCGGCGGTGAAAAACATCGTCTCTGAAATCACCCCGAAGGAGGCGACAAAAGAGGATCTCGCTGCCATCAGGACCCTGTTTGTCGATGCCGCCGTGCGGGCGAAGAAAGCGGGTTTTGACGGTGTGCAGCTTCACGCTGCCCACGGCTATTTCCTCAGCATGTTCCTTACTCCGTATTACAACCGCCGTACCGATGAATACAATGGTTCCATTCACGACCGCGCGCGGATTATCTATGAGGTGGTGGAGGAGGTTCGCAAGGCGGTGGGGCCTGATTTCCCGGTGATGATCAAGATTAACCACGACGATTTTATGGATGAGGGCGAGGGGCTGGTATTTGAGGACGCCCTTGAGGTGATGAAACGTCTTGATACCATGGGGCTGGCTCTTATTGAGGTGAGTGGCTCCAACGAGAGTTCAGGTAAGGGAAAAGGTCCGGCACGGACAGGGATTATCTGTGAGGATGATCAGAGTTATTTCTGCGAAGCCACCGAAAAGATTGCCGCCGCGATAAAAACTCCGGTGTCGTTGATGGGAGGTAATCGCAACATCAAAGTGATGACTAAAATCCTCAATTCCAGTGAGATTCGCTTCTTCTCACTGGCTCGGCCGCTGCTCAGTGAGCCGGATCTGATCAGTCGCTGGGGGATGGATATGGGGTATCGTCCCCATTGCATTTCCTGCAACCGCTGTGGAAAAACGACTCCCAACAGTTGCATTCTGAACAATATGACAATGTAGGCGGAGACGTTTTCGTAAAAGAGGGGGCATCTCTTTCTCTGGTGTTGTGGATTCCCCGTAGAGACCTGCTTCATCCTGTCTCTACGGGGAATGAGATGTGGATATTACCTGTTTTCTTCCTGTTGCAGGAGAGATCTCGCCTCGGTGGTCAGGGGAATGAGGTCTGTTCTGTCGACAAGAGAGATATCAAACTTGCGGTTCAGTGCGGCAAAGTGCTTCAGGCCGAAACCGATCTTGTTGAGATAGGAGAAGACGCCGATGGCACCGGTGGAAAAAGCATTTGCCTTTGTCCCGTAAAGAGCCCGCAGATCGGCAAGGTCGGCGAAAATTTCTTCCACGGTCTCACCGTATTTTTTGTACATGGGCGGAACATCTCCCGCTTTAATCTGTTCTCCTATTTTCTTCCCGGTCATGGCTGCGGCCATTGAGGCACGGCAGAGGCCAATCCCAAGAACGTGGCCCCCACCGAAAGCCAGTCCCTTGTACACCTGATCTTCACTGGCAAAACCACCGGTCATGACAATTGCGGGCAGTGACATGCCTTCTTTTTTCAGGTGGGAACACAGCCGTACCACAACATCTTCGAGGCAGACCGTGGGCAGCGACCACTCATTCATCATCTTCGAGGGACTGTACCCCGATCCACCACCGGCTCCGTCAAAAGTTATCATGTCCACCTTTTCTGTACAGGCAATGCGCAGAACCCGCTCAATATCGACGAGATCAAAACCAGCCATCTTGAAATAGATGTTTCTGGCTCCCATATTTCGCAGGTCTTCAATGTGTCTGCTGATCGTTTCTTCTGTCCAGAATGGCAGACGGCCGCAGGTGTAGAAATTGGGGCAGACGTTCTCACGATACGCTTTCTGTACATCGGGATCTGTCGGGTCCGGATGTACGAGCTCTCCCCGTTCTTTTCTGTATAAAGCGGTCTCAAGATCTTTCACCCGCTTTACCGGCTGGATTCCCTTGGCGGCCTGGCCGAACTTTATTTCAATCGCCTCCACCCCATATTTTTCAAGGGCGATCCTCGGGACTCCAGCGAGGTCGTCATCAATATTGCATTGCAGCACAATCTGTCCATATCCGCGGTCGTAGCGGCGGAAGCAGTCAAGGGCCTGCCCGAGAAGCGGAAACTCTGTTATCTGTCCCTTTTCCATCCTTAGAGCGGCATCGTTGTTTCTCGCATCCTCGCCAATCACACAGGTTACTCCCGCCATGGCTGCTCCGGCAAAATAGTCTTGCCAGTTCAGCTTGATCAGTGCTGGAAGGATAAAAGGCAGTGCCATTTTGACCGGCTGAAGTGTGCCGTAGCTGCATTCGAGATTCACGTTGAAAACCGTACTCTCTTCGCTGTCTGCCGGGGCTTTCTGGGCGCCGAAAACTCTGCCGTTTATATTGAAGTGCGAGTAATCCACTGGATAATCTTTCTCTGAAGCAATCTGATTGTTTCCCGTGGTCATGGGGTAGACTGTCTGCGCACCTGATACCGCCGCCTGGGCAATCTCACAGGTTCCCGCACACTCGTCTGTGCAGAAGGAACACATCCCGGATTGAGGTGAAATGAAAGAGCTTCTGTTTCTAGCAAAGGTAAATCCAGAGCTGAGTTTTGGCGACCAGGTCATGGAGCTGTCTCCTGTTGGTGTGGGGTGTTGTGATCCTGTTGCAAAGGATTGGGAATACAAGTGGTTAAAAAATAATAATATCCTGTAGAGGAAGATGTTTTCAAAGGTTCTTTATAATCAAATTCTTTATTGCAGATGTACAGGGAGCCATGAGGCGGGCTGTATCCTTAACGAAGACTCATTCAGCGGCTATATAATGTGTTAGAAAGGTCTCTGGGGCATAATCCGCATTTGAAGGAGGATTTTTAGTCTGTAGAAAGTGAAAAATTGCCGAAAAGCCCCTGTTTCATGGTAGAATACAGGATTTTGAGTATGACCTGATTATATATTTTTGACTGTAACGAAGACGATGGGCGAAAGACTGGTTCTTCAATGTTCCCAAATGCTTATGCGTCTGGCATTACAACTTCCAACCTCCAACCTCAAGCAATTAAATCCATGCTGCTACTCAACCGAAGTGAACTGCAACAAATACTGACCGAAGAAAGTGTTATCGAAGCTGTTGAATGCGGTTTTCGTGCACATCAAAAGGGAGAGACTATCTCTCCGTTACGGATGCACGTTGACCTGAAAGAGACGTCTGGAATTTACCTGTTGATGCCTTCCTTCCACAATTCCGGATCTGCTTTCGGAAGTAAAATTCTCTCTCTTTACGCGGCAAACCCAACGAAAAACAAGCCCACCATCAGTTCAATGTATCTCCTGTGCGATGGCGAAGACGGCAGCTTTCAGGCGATAATGGACGGTGGCTGTATCACAGGAATGCGTACCGCCGCGGCATCAGCTGTGGCCAGCAAATATCTTGCACGACCTGACGCAAAGGTGCAGGGGATTATTGGTACCGGTACCCAGGCAATGTTTCAGGCAGCGGCAATTGCAACGGCCTGTCCGTGTGAACGTCTCATTGTTTACAATCTTCATCGGGACAAGGCTGTGCAGTTTGCCGAGAAAGCTGCAGTGCGCCTGGGGATACCGGTAGACGTTGCGGCCTCCGTTGGAGAAGTCGGGCAGCAGGCTGATATTATCACCACCGTGACCTCTTCCATTACCCCCGTTCTCAACTTGAGTGACGTTCGGCCGGGCTGTCATATCAATGCCGTCGGTGCCTTCAAACCGAGGATGCAGGAAATTGGTGCAGACCTGATAAAGGCCGCCCGGGTTGTTGTTGATTCCCTCGAAGC
>JBFHIO010000173.1:0-4676 GCA_041596435.1 Desulforhopalus sp.
GATAAACCACGTACTCCTCACCGGCGGCACCGGTACTCTTGGAATTTACCTCCTGCGCGAACTGCTTACAAACACCGACACTCACATCACAGCCATTGTCCGGGCCAAAGATAATGAAGCAGCCCGCAGGCGGCTCGCCGATCATTATATGGAGCGCTTCGGCAGAGAGCTCGCTACCGACGGGGCTGACCGTGTCGAGGTGCTGACCGGTGATCTCGCGGTGAAGGGGTTTGCCATGGAGAAAGCTGTTTACGACAGACTTGAAGCTGAAGTGGACACCATCCTGCACTCTGCGGCGCTCACCAGCCACTACGGGAACTGGGATGTCTTTGTGGCTGCCAACATTACCAGCGTGGAAAACCTGGCGGACTTTGCCCGAAGTGGTAATCCCAAGACCATGCACCATGTTTCGACCACATCCATTGGCGCTGGCCTGATTGAAGGCCGAACTCAAGCCCTGTTTACGGAATTTGATGTGGATATGGGACAGTGTTCCGGCAATAACTACGTCCGCTCCAAGTTGCTGGCGGAAGTTGCTTTGGAAAAACTGCGCTCCGAGGGCTTTCCGGTCAATGTGTATCGCGCGGGCAATATCGCCTGCGACTCGGAAACTGGTGTCTTCCAGCGCAACGTGGAAGACAACGCCTTCTACCAGCAAATCCGCGCCTACGTGAATCTCGGTGCGGCTCCAGACCTCATGGACGTACGTAATCTCTCCTATGTGGACCAGTCGGCAAAAGCCATCGTCACTCTGATGACCCGTCCCGGACTTTTGGGGCAGACCTTCCACATCCACAACCCGCAACTGTTGTCACTTTCTACCGCACTTTCGGATCCCGCTGTCGGTCTGCGCGTGGAACGCATGCCTTTCAGCAACTTTATAGAGTTTTTTGCCGAACATGCCGGCTGCCCTGGATTTGACGAGTATGTTGAACGTATTTTACTGCATCTTGGCTGGCAGGACTGGTTGTCCGAACCCGCTCGGACCGGCACCGTCATCCGGGTGGAACGATCGGCCGAGCTGCTTGCGCGCTGCGGTTTTGTCTGGAAAAAACCGCAGCCGGAAGATCTGCGCCTGTTTGTTAACCACGCTCTGCAGGATCGTACTGAAAAGCTTGGCAGCATCCCGGGATTTTCGAAGCTTGACGAAAAAGCACTTACCGACATCGCAGCCCGCATAAGGCCAGAGTATTTTGCTGAAGGGACGTTACTGCAACAGGAGAATAACGCGGTGGACGGTGTGCGCGTGGTGCTGGAGGGAATGGTTGAAACCTATCGCCATAATATCAACGGCTGGGTGGGCACTGTTCGTGTCGGCGGCCCCGGCTCCTGTACAGGGGAGGAGGCCGTACTTGAAGACGCAAATGCCATCAATTCGGTTGAGTCTCTGGACGACAGCTACGCGTACCAGCTGACCCTTGAAGACGTCCGCTCTCTTACCATGCGTCACCCACAGCTGGGGCTGGTTCTCCTTAAACTCGCAAACATGAAGACGGACCAGGCGGAACGTCTCTTCGTGGCTGTATAAACCGGAATACTCTGATATGAATCGCAACAATCACACAGCAACAAGAACCAGTGCTCTACTGGACAGTAAATATTGGGAATTCTTTGTTCCTACTATTCTCATGGCCATGACGCTGACCATGTCCATCGTGGTGGACAGTATCATCGTTGGCAATATGCTCGGCGCGGATGCACTGGCTGCCGTTAACCTCGTCATGCCGCTGATGATGACGTACAACACAGTGGCAGTCTGTCTTGGCCTCGGGGCGGCAACTCTTATTTCCGTTGCCAAGGGCAGGCGCGACCCTGACTATGCCAACATCGTCTTTACCACCGTACTGTTCTTTCTCACCTTTATCGGTGTGTCCCTGCTGGTCTGTCAGATGAGCTTTATCGACGAGATAATCCAGGTGCTGACCCGGGAGCCATCCCTTCGTCCTCTGGTGAAATCTTACGTGCATGTTCTCATGTACGGCACGCCGCTCATCGTCATCGTACCAGGGCTGGCCTATTGCCTTCGTGTAGACGGGCAGGTGAAACTCGCCTCTACTGTTTTGATCGTTTCCAACCTGGTTAATCTGGCCCTGGATCTGGTCTTCATGGGCCCCTTGCATATGGGGATTGCCGGTTCCTCTCTGGCAACGGTTTCCGGCTACCTGATCGGGGCCTGCTGCCTGCTGCCGTATGTCTTCAGTAAAGCAAGAACCCTGCGTTTCGTGCCATCCGCGCTCACCCGTGTGACCGAGCTGCTGAGCGAATTGGCAACCATCGTCAAGACCGGCTTTCCAGCGGCCATGGGTTCCATCCTGATTACCTTCAAAATCCTGTGCATCAACCACATCGTCCTGGCCGTGGCAGACAAGTCCGGCATGGTTGCCTTTTCTGTCTGCATCTCCTGCCTTTCCTTTGTCTCCATGTTCATCTCTGGAGCGGCGCAGGCTATGACGCCTATCGTCGGTGTACTGTATGGAGAAAAGGATTACCTCGGTGTTCATTTTGTCGTCAGGCGTGCCGTCCTTACTCTGATGATCGCCAGCATCGCGGTAACGCTGCTGCTGGAAATTGCTCCAGCTCAGATTCTGGAAATCTTCGGTGTTCGCCACGCGAGGGACATCGCCCTGGGTATTCCCGCCATCCGTATTTTTTCTCTCAGTCTGATCGGGACGAGCACGACTTTTCTGTCCATGTACTACTACATGACCACGGGCCATACCAGATTGTCTACCGCCATCGCTGTTGTACAGGGGGCGGCAGTGGTTCCCATCGCTTTGGGCTTATCCCGTGTCATGGGTATTTCCGGAGTCTGGACAGCATTTTCCCTGGCAGAGATTGTGACTATTCTCATGATCGTCGCCTGGTACTTCTCTCTCAAACGAAAGAATCCGGGGAAATATCAGTCTCCACTTCTGCTCGACCATGAAAAACTCCCGAAGGGGCCTCGCCTGGAAACAACTGCTACGGGGGAGGGGATTGCTGAGGTGCTTTCCCGGGTGGATGATTTCATCGAATCTCGTAAAACCAGTCGGAAAATCGCCGGGACTGTGCAGAGCGCGATAAGGGACACCACGACCGTCATCTTTAATCACATATCCGGGCAGGAGCAGGCTGGGCATGTGGATCTGAAGATGGATGTGCTTGAGGATAAAATTATTGTAACACTGCGCAGCAAAGGAAGAGGGCGATCCCAGAGCAATGATGCTGAACTTCTCGAAACATTGGGGAAGACCTGTGATCTTCAATGCTCGCAAGCTATTGGCTTTAATAACTACACTGTCACGTTCGACATGGCGTGAGCATAACTGCAAAGAAAATTTTATCCATAGATTCATCATGAGGATTACCATGAAAACCGTCACTCCCCCGGAAGCACTTAAACTTGTGCACGATGCCAACTCTTTGTCCCGCGAGGCAATCGCCGCGCTTCAGAAGGAGCGACTGGCCGCCATCGTCGCTCATGCCCGTGAGAACTCTACTTTCTATCAGAAAAAATATACAGGTCTGCCGGACAACCCGTCTCTTGCTGATCTGCCGCCCGTCGGCAAGCAGGAGTTGACCGCCTGCATGCAGGACTGGGTTACCGACCCTGAGTTTTCCGAAGAGGCGCTGGTGACATTTATTCGTGATATGGGAAGCCTGGGCCACCTGTTCATGGACAAATACAGCGTTTCCACCACCTCCGGTACTACTGGTGAACCACTGCGCATGCTGCGTGACAGTCGCCACGTCAATATCAACGGTGCGATCCTCCAGGACCGCCTCTACAACAGCCCTTTGCTCAAGGGGGTTCCAGAGATACTGGAGAAGAAGACGAAATTCGCCAGCATTCTTGGCACCGGTGGTCATCATGCTGCTTTAACCGCCTTTGAAAAACGCAGGACGGCGCTGGAGAAAGAAGGTGTCACCGGTACCATGGAGCTGCTGTCCATCGGAGAACCGGTTGAAGAGATGGTTGCACGCCTCAACAACTTCCAGCCTGAAGTCATTACCGGCTACCCCTCGTTTTTGCAGATCCTTGCCGGTGAGCAGCAGGAAGGGAGACTGAACATCACGCCAAAAATCATCCTGTGCAGCGCGGAACAGCTTACAGATGAGACACGACTTCTGATTGAAGACCGATTCTCCTGTCCGGTGGGCAACGTCTTCTGCAGTACCGAGGGGGGGGAGGTTTCCATCCTCTGTGATCACGGGCACATGCACCTCAATTCTGACTGGATCATTGTCGAGCCCATCGACAGGGACGGCAACCCCGTGCCGCCCGGCACCATGTCCGACGCCATTCTCGTCACCAACCTGATGAACGCGGTACAACCCATTATTCGTTATCAGGTAGACGATTGCGTTATCCTCCATGAAGCACCGTGCGGATGCGGACTGCCGTTCCCTTACGTTGACATTCTGGGAAGGACCGACGATATGCCCTCATTCACGGGGGAAAACACTACCGTCCGTCTCTCTCCCATTGTCTTCCTGAACGCGGTTTGTGATATCGAGGGGCTTTCCATCTTCCAGTTTATCCAGTCAGATCCCGAGACGCTGGTCATGCGGGTCCAATATTTGAAAGACGCTGATCCTGATGCTGTCAACCGCGAGATCATAGAAAAGGTTCAGGAACAGTTGGTCAATCACGGTTTGAAAAACGTTGCCTTTTCCATAGAGGAAGGAGAGCCGCA
>JBFHIO010000174.1:0-4631 GCA_041596435.1 Desulforhopalus sp.
ATGAACGAAATACAAGAGTATTCAAGGGACCCATATAAAAAAATGCGCTGCCGGTATGATTACGTTACACAACCTGAGCGGAGGTTACCATGCACAGGGATCAGCACCAGCTGCCAGCAACTCACTCTTTTAGAAAGAGTACCAGATCATGGTCCTTCTTCAAGGAGGAAGATCTCAACCTGAGATTGATGGTGCGCCGAATCGTTCTAAGAGTACAATTTCACGTAAAATTCGTCGCACCTATTTGAAATGGGAAGATGATGCTTTCGATACTCTGGCCAAAGCGACCGCCAGACGGAAATTTACTGAGAAGGCCACAAAAAAGCCCTGAAGCATGCGACTGCACGAAAGCAGCTCCGAAGTGTTCACTGGCAAACGTGTTGCACTTATTACTTGAATCCAGAAATGAACACCGGGGCAACACCATCTTCCCTGAGCAAAAATGAAACTCAGCACACAAGAAACAATAAAAATTATAATAACTGCGGCCGTCATTCCCTCTCACTTATCTGAGTTGTTTCACAGAAAAGCCCCGGTGCCTGAAGATCTTTTACGCCAGCATTTTTGCCAGTGGACCAGGCTTGAGAACTGAAGCCATCTGTTCTGTGGATGCGGTCAGGCACTTCACTTCTTCAAAGCCATTAGCCATTAGAAAGGCATACGCCACTGCACCACGGAAAATTGACGAACAAAAAGCAACAATACATTTGTCTTTTGGCAGCTCACCTTTACGGGCAGGCAGTTCATTTACCGGGATATTGGTCGCAAAGGGGAAGGCCAGGTGTTGTACTTCCTCGGCTGTCCGAACATCCAGAAAAAAGAAATGATCGTTCCCCAATGCCTTACGCATTGCATCGACGCTCATTGAATGTTCGCCGGTACCAAGAAAATCAAAATCCATTTTTGTCAGAACTTCATCTAAACTGTCCATAATCGTCTCCAATCTTTGTTAATATTTGTTAAAAAGGGCCAGGAACAATACCGGGCCTGTCAACAATAGTTTTTTATAAAATTTTCATCGCCTTCTTCAGGCGCACATAGGGTAAAATGACCATTAACCGCCTGGACACCCGGTACGGAATCGCAGCTCTTGAGGGTCTCCAGCTTTGTAGCCGGCTGCTCCTTGAGGGCCGCACAAAGATATCAGCCATGGTCATTACCTGTGCAGGAGTAACAATGCAAAGCAACCCCTGAATATATATGGCGTGATTCTCATGCAACCCCTTCTGGTATTGATTTTTTGCTGACAGAAAAAGCCTCAGCTTATCCACTTTTCGACATCAGACTGTTTCGGGATATTACCCACCGATTTTACCTTGCCGTCAATAACCACTGCTGGAGTTGAGAAAATGCCCAGCTGAGCCATTTCCTGAAAATCAGTGACCTTAAGAATTGTCGCATCAATGCCTTTTGCAGCGACAGCCGCTTTGACAATTTTTTCTGTTTTCTCGCAGGAAGCACACCCAGGTCCACATACTTTAATTTCCATATCGTTCCTCATGTTGTTGCGGGAACCTTGAAGAACCTTGTATTTTGCCCACCTTCAAGGCACCCATGTGTTGAATTTATACTCACCTGTGCAGATGAGTCCCGTTTGCTGCATACTGGCTGTCATCAAAAAATCAGATTAAATAAAAATCCCGTAAATAATATTCCGCTGCCTACCACCCCGATAAAAACAGCTATCAGTTTCAGGGTGAGCACTTTTCGGAGAATAACCATCTCGGGCAGTGATAAGGCAATAACGCTCATCATAAAGGCAAGTACTGTCCCAAGTGCGGCCCCCTTGCCGAGAAGAGCTTCTACTACCGGGACGATACCTGCGGCATTGGAGTACATGGGAATACCAACCACAACCGCTGCAGGCACCGACCACCAGGCATCTTTGCCCATGATGGTGGCCATAAAAGTTTCGGGGACATAACCGTGAATAGCGGCACCCACACCAATACCTGCAACTACATAGATCCACACCCTGCCAACGATATCCCGCACAGCTTCCCGCCCGCGATCAATGCGATCACGCCAGGTAAGAGTTTCTTCGACGACAACCGCTTCACCTGCCCGCAGTTCCTGAACCCATCCTTCAATCCAATGCTCAAGTTTGAAACGGCCAATAACCCAGCCTGAAACAATGGCAATCACCAGGCCAGAAACAAGATAAATGGCAGCCACTTTCCAGCCAAGCAGGCCGTAGAGCAAAACCAGAGCAATTTCATTGACCATCGGAGATGCAATCAAAAAAGAAAAAGTAACACCCAGAGGAACTCCAGCCTGAACAAAACCGATGAAAAGCGGCACTGCAGAACAGGAACAAAATGGGGTAACAATCCCGAGCAGCGAAGCCATGACGTTGCCAGTGGACTCTCGTTTACCTGCCAGATATTTGCGGGTTCGCGCCTGGGTGAAAAAAGAGCGGACAATGCCAATCACAAAGACAATGAGCGTCAGGAGCATCATCACTTTTGGGGTGTCGTAAACAAAAAACTGGGTTGCCTCTCCGAGGTGACTTCCCTGTTTGAGCCCAAGCAGTGAGTAGGCGAAAAAATAGGAAAAAGGTTCCAGCTGTTTATAAATTATGTACCAGATTACAAAGCCGAGCAGACCTGCAATGCAGGCCTTGACCCAGGCATAATTTTTCTTTTTTGGTGATTGCTCTAGAGTTGTTTGTTTGCAGTCACAACCACAATCAGCGTCTGTGGGTTGAATTGTTTTCATGATAAATGTTTCCTTTAACTTTTTACCGTACAAGTACGCAAGACAGCCGCAGCAGGTAGAGCCTTACGTATTCTGACCAGCTCTTTGTCGTCATCCAGCCAGTCACTTAATTTGAGCAGCATTGCTTCCGCATACGTGGACTCGCTGCCATCTGCCAGACTGTAAATCATCCAGGTCCCCTGCCGTTTTCTTTCCACAAGCCCGGCATCCTCAAGGATTTTCAGGTGTTTGGAGACTGTAGACTGGGCCAGCCCCAACACCTCTTTAATCTCACAGACACAGAGCTCCTCCTGCTGCAGGAGTTTCACGACCCGAACCCTGTTCGGATCGGACAATGCCTTCATTACTCGAATAAATGGTTTCACAGCACACCCCCTGTATTCATATATCGCGATTTGACGATTAATTTAACTGTCGATTTTCTTTTGTCAATAATTTTCTCAGACCAGGCCCTTTGGGGGAAGGTCAAAAGAGGGGAAAAAACAACTGATACTGCGGGGATAACGGCAGGACAGCAAATGGATGCGTGTTGGATGCTGCTTGTGAAATTGTCATTAGACCGAAGAGACGCATTAAACAACAAAAGGGGCCCTAAAAGAAAAAAACACTCCAGGGGCCCCTTCAGCTATTGCTGGAGAGGGGGCTTTGACTATCTGTTTGCATATTTAGTTAAAAAAGCATGGGCTGAAACAGAAACAATAATAACGATACCGTACACCATTCGAGTCCATAAACCAGAGAGTCCGCTGCTGATTATTCCGGCCTCAATCATACCAATGATAATTGCACCTATCAGGGTTCCGTAAATAGTGCCTTGACCGCCGAAGACAGAAGTTCCACCAACAAAAACAGCGGCAAAAACAAGAAGCATGTAACCTTCCCCCTGGGTAGGCCACCACGTTGCCATTTCCATACAGACCATTGCTCCAGAAAGTCCTGTAATCATGCCCATGATGACAAAAACAGTAACCCGTGTTCTGGCAACTGGAATCCCCATCATACGGGCTGCACTGCTGTTATCTCCACAAAAGCGAAGATTATCACCTGATACATGCCGGTTTAACAGCAGCCAGAAGAAAGCCGTAAGAAGTGAAAACCAGACAGCCTGTGCAGGAAGCCAGTCAAACCAGCGCCCCACCATGAGATAATGAAAGGTTGTGTCTCGTATCTCCGCCATGTTCAGAGCGAGGCCACTTGCTAAAAGCACTGTCAGGCCCCGCCAGAAAAATTGAGTGCCAATGGTTGCAATAATGGAGGGGACCTTGAAACCAACGACAATCACCCCATTAAGGGCGCCGGCAAGAGCACCTGTGGTAATGGCAGCGATAAGACCAAGCCCAGGAGAAGACGTGAAGGCATATGTTTTTGCGAATGTAAATCCACTTGCAGCCATCACTGAAGGAAAGGAAAGATCGATTTCACCTGAAATAACGACCAGAGTCATCGCAATTGCAATCATACCCGCAAAAGGAATGGTGGAGAGATAAGCGATATAAATTCTAGAATGAAGAAAGGTGTGAGGTGCAAAGCTCATGAAGCCAAGAAGCAGGACGATAAAAATACAAGTAATCGTCCACTGTACTGCATTAAACTTCATGTAATGAACACTTGATTGCATATCAGGAGCACCCCATAAGGGTGTCTATCAGGATCTTGGGAGTCGCATCTTCTTTTCGCAGTTCAGAACTGATTTTTCCGTGCTGGAAAAAGAGGAAACGATCGGCGACGTCATACATGTGATAGAGATTATGAGAAACAAAAATTGCTGATTTTCCCTGTGCTTTAAGATCCTTTACAAACCCCAGGACTTTCCCTGCCTCTTTAACTGCCAGCGCGGTTGTGGGTTCATCCATGATGACAGCTTTTGCATCAAAGTACATGGCTCTGCCTATGGCAAGACCCTGTCGTTCTCC
>JBFHIO010000175.1:0-4626 GCA_041596435.1 Desulforhopalus sp.
TGAGCCAAAAAGGTAACTCATCAAGTCAGATTTGTAGCCTTCACTGCGGTCGATCACTATAATGCCGATTGCCATGCCAATCGCCCACATAACCCCGATGATGGTATCGGCATGGGCCCGCGAACGCAGGGAAACCGCCGCCATCACCATCGCCGAGCAGAGGGCGAAGCCAATCGCCCCCGGCAGCCACGGCCAGCCCATGTAATAACTGAGTCCAATGCCACCGTAGGCGCTGTGAGCAATCCCGCCAGAGAGAAAAACAAGGCGGGTGACCACCACGAGGGTGCCGATGATACCGCAGATAACTGCGGTGAGCAGACCCGCCATGAGGGCATTCCGCATAAATTCAAATTGAAGCAGTTCAAACATGGGGGTGAATCTCCTTTTGCACGGGCAGTCTGCGGAATTGTTCCACGGGACAGATTGGATTATCCCCGGTGGCAGAATAGAAGGCATCTACAAGTTCTCCCGCCGAGCCAACACGGGCATGACTGTGCAGCGTGTGGTTGACACAGGCCACTGAGCGCGCGTAGGAGGCAATGGCAAGAAGGTCGTGGCTGACCACGAGGATGGTGCGGTCGGCATTGAGCTTGGAAAGCAGTTCAAAAAACTCGGTCTGGGCCTGGGTGTCAAGGCTGGCTGTGGGTTCATCGAAGATCAACAGTTCCGGCTCAGAAACCAGTGCCCGGGCAATCAGCACCCGCTGGAGTTGTCCGCCGGAGAGATCACCGATGCGTCTCCCGGCGAGATCGGCAAGGCCGAGCTGTTCAAGAACAGCCATGGCGAGACGGCGATTTTCCCGATGATGCGGGAAAAAGCTGCGTTTTCTCGGATCAAACAGCCCCATGCAGACCACCTCAAGCACGGTGGCCGGAAAGCTCTGATTTTGATCCGTCTGCTGCGGAACATAGCCGACGAAACCGTTTCTCTCGCCGGGAGGACGCCCTCCCACCCGCACGGTACCCCGGATGGGGGTAAGCAGACCGAGAATCAACTTAACGAGGGTGGTCTTGCCACCGCCGTTGGGCCCAATCACCGCGAGGAAATCTCCTTTATTGATCTGGAGATGAACATTGCGCAGAACCATTTCCGAATCGTAGGCGTAACAGACACCGTTCATCACCACGAGAGGTTCATCCATTTTACTCATTTCTTCTCCCCGGCAATACTTGCAGCCACGCTGCGCAGGTTTTCTTCCCAGTCTCCGGCAAGCGGATCTGCCACCCGTACGACTCCGCCAATCTCTCCGGCAATCAAGTTCGCGGCCTTCTTCGAGAACTGCGGCTGGATAAAGAGGGTGTGAATGCCCTCTTCCTTCGCCTCGTTAATCAGGGCCGCGAGCCGGGCAGGTTTTGGCTCCTTGCCCTCAAGCTCCACCGCTTCCTGGTGCAGTCCATACTCACGGGCAAAATAGCCCCATGAGGGGTGAAAAACCATGAATGTCAGCCCCGGACGGGCATCAAAAAGCTGATGCAGATCTTCATTGAGGGCATCAATACGGGCCGTGAAAGCCGCCTCGTTTTTGCTGATGTTCTCGGCTTCCTGCGGAAAGAGGCGCCGGAGAGCGGCCGCTGAGGTGACAACCTGCTTTTTCACCAGTGGGGGAGAAAGCCAGATATGCGGATCAAGTCCGCGGGCGTTCTGCTTTTCGACAGCCTCATGGGTCTCTCCGGTATGCTGGTGAGATTCGATGGGCTGGCGTACAATACCTTTATCCGTAGGAATAAACTCCAGATTCGGATTGCTCGATTTCATCCGCGGCAGCCAGGAATCCTCGAAGGGAACACCGATGGTGAACCAGGCCTTCGCCCGTGCCAGTGCCGTCATCTGCGAAGGCTTCGGCTCGTAAGTAGCGGGACTGGCGCCAGGCAGCACCATGACCATGATGTCCGCGCTGTCGCCGATAAGCTGCTCCAGGAAGTATTGCTGCGGCACAATGGAGACGAAGAGAACCGGCTTCTGCGCCAGCGCCGGCATTGCAGTAAAAAAGAGAGAGAAAAGGAGAGGGAGAAGAAAGATTTTTTTCATTATTTTACAATACACTGAGAAAAGAAGGATAACGGAAAAGCAGATTCCGAGATGAATTCCAGCAGGGAAAGATCAGCCTGCTGCTTACAGACCGCGTTCAATTTATGGGGACCTTGAATATGAACGGAATACAAGGCTATTAAAAATGCCTACGTCTATATATCGTCTATATAATATGCAAACAACTGAAGATTTCCAGAAGCACCTGCACGTTCAGGGTCTTTTTTCTCTCTTTTCCCTCAACAGCGGCAGAGAATATTATTCCTCAATCCTGTCGATACGGCCCCGGAGGCAACGGAGGATCTCCGTTGAGAAAGAGGTTCATTGCAGCCTGTCCGGCCGCGCTCTCCGACGCCGTCATCCGAAGTTCACCCGAGATCACCATCTGCATCGGTTCGGGCAACAGTTTAGAAAAGGTGCGGCCGCCCTGGCTCTCACCTTTGCCCTTCCAGCGGGTACGCCCGCTGCGCAGATCCACAAGTTCTCCAGAGACATGCACCCCGGCACGGATGCCAGACACCCGGTGGTTGGTACCAGTGCCCTCCACGGTGAGGTAAACAACCCCCTCCGCGCCAAAGATCCGCTGCAGTTTCTCCGGCGCAATTTTGCGAATCTGTTCCTGCCTCTTAAATCCATGCCGGGCAAAAACCTCGCGGGTCAATGCTGGAGGCAAAACATAATAACCAGCCTCGGAGAGTATCACCACCGACCAGGCCAGCAGACTCTCTCCGGCGGAAGAACCCGGAGTATGATTAACTGGTGGCACCAGCAGCAGCACCCTCGGCAGACTCTGATTAAAGCGGGGGATGGCATTATTCACACCGATAAAAGTGCAGCCGAAAGAAGAAAACATGACGAGGATAACGAGCAGAACCACCCTGCTCATTCTACTTCTCATAACCTGCCTCCCTGTCAGAAAGCAGAAAATCCATGAAGGGACCCGAAGCCGGATAAAGAGACTTCTCCTGCAGATACTCCGCCTCCATGCGGTCTTCATTCCCGGCCTCGACGTAGAGCAGACCAAGCTGGGCGTGGTAGCCCGGAGGCAGCTTTTGCCCCCGCATCGCCGCGCCCCGTGCAAATTGTTCCATGCGCAGAATTTCCCCGTTCACGTTGCGTCCACCCTGCAATGCCCGGTTGATAACATTCTCAAAGGGCCCCCAGGCATAGAGTGGCTGTTGCGCACATCCACAAAGAGATGCCGCAAAGAACAATAGAAGAAGTCGAGACATTACTGTGCTCCTCACTCAAGGTTTCCCGCAAGAGGACTGAACAAACAGCTAAAGACGCATGATGGTGAAACCTTTCGGCCCGCTGCTCCTTTGATAAAGAGGCTTCGGCAGGCGGCTCTCCCATTCATGGCTGTAAACAGAACGGATAACGAGGACAATGCGGTTGGGGTACTCTTTTGCCAGCCGCCGAATATCAGCAAGGGTAAGAATCCTCCTTTCCCCTTTCAACCGTTCATCCTTCCGGGTAAAACCGTAGTCCAGCTCGCCCGCCCACTCAGCGGCAAAAACATCGCTGCGCTTCCAGTACCAGCAGACCGCCCGCAAACTGCTGTCTCCTGATATAATAATGTCGTCCGGGCTGATACGGTGAGCAAAACTCTCCAGCAGCGGGCCCGGCATATGCGATACCTCTATGCGGTCGGGCACCGTCCACGGCATCACGCCAAAGAGCAGCAGCGGAGCAATCCCAAAGGTGAAGACTTTACCAATTCCCCTGCCGTGGCGGGCTGCAGACAGAAGGAGCAGCAGCGCCGCCAGGCCCGCTCCGACCAGTCCGGCCTTGCCCGAATCTGCGAAAAGCGGCGTTCCCCCCGGTTCGCCGGTGAAGTGCGTCAGCCCTTCCATGCCAAAGATCTGTACGTAGAGCAGCAACCCCAGCGCAACGTAACCAATCAGGCTGACAACAGCGACTCCGCCCTGAAAGAGTTCACGTCCCTCCCGGTTAGAAAAAAGACGACTCAGCCCTTGCGCCATAAGCACCGCAAAGGGCACAAAACAGGGCAGAATATAACTCATCAACTTGCCGTGGGACACAGAAAAGAAGATCAGAGGAAGGAGAAACCAGAGGACAGAGAAACGCAACAGGCGACGCTCCTGATTCAGTGGTGTCCCCGGCTGCGGATCAAACAACCCCCGCTGAAAGAACCCGGCCGCAGCGGCAGGGATCATAAGCACCCAGGGGAAAGCCATCAGGGCCCCGCTGGGAATAAGGTACCAGAACGGCTGTCCATGCTGAGCATCTTCTCCCATGAACCGGCGGATATGCTCATTAAATATAAAGTAGTGCCAGAAATCCTTTGCCCACCAGTTGATTTGCAGAACCCACGGTAACGTCACAAAAAACGCCAGCAGCAGCGGCAGCCAGCTCATGCGGAAGAGATCGACAAAACGCCGCTGCCATATCAGCCACGGAACCAGTACCAGAACAGGCAGGGCAATACCAAGAAATCCCTTGGAGAGAAAAGCGGCGGCACAGAAAAGGCCGGCGAATATAAGCAGTATCCACTCACGAAGAGAACCACGCCGGGCCTCAGTGGCCGCAAAAAAGGAGACGATGCAGCCGGTGAGAAAAAAGGTAAAGACGGCA
>JBFHIO010000176.1:0-4599 GCA_041596435.1 Desulforhopalus sp.
CCGCTCTTTTTTCGCTTCCAGGATCCTGGCTTCAGTGGCGCTTCGGCAGGCTGCTCAACACACTCTCAATGCGTTTGGCCGGATCATCTCCCTCTTTAACCGGATTCTCTTTTTCAAGCTGCTTCGATATTGCTTCTTCTTCTGGATATTCCCGCTCTTCTTCCTGCCCGAAAAGAGAGTGCAGGTCATCGAGTATCAGATAAAGGGTGGGGACAAGAGCGAGGGTGATAATGGTGGCGAAAAGGATGCCGAATCCCAGCGAAATGGCCATCGGGATCATGAACCTCGCCTGGCGGGATGTCTCAAAGATCATTGGCGCAAGTCCGCCGAAGGTGGTGAGGGTGGTGAGCAGTACCGGGCGGAAACGGCGCTGGCCGGCGAGGAGGATCGCCTCTCGTGCCGTCTCTCCCTCAAGCCGTTTCTTATTGGTGTAATCCACCAGGACGAGGGCGTCGTTAACCACTACGCCGGAGAGTGCCACCATGCCCATCATCGACATCAGACTTAAATTGTAACCCATCAACAGATGGCCATAGACTGCACCGATAATGCCGAAGGGGATTGCCGTCATGACGATTGCCGGCTGGGTATAACTGCGGAAGGGAATGGCGAGCAGCAGATAGATTCCGCCAAGGGCGTAGAGGAAGCCGAAGGCAAGTGCTCCGGTGCCTTCCTTGCGATCAGCCTGGCGTCCCTGAAAGCTCCAGGTAAGGCCGGGGTATTTTTTGACGAGCCGGGGGAGATCCTCAGCTGTAAGGGCGGCGGCAACAATCTGGGTATCGCCGATAGGAACAACATTGGCCTGGATCGTCACCGTGCGGTGGCTGTTTCGCCGGGTGATCGTGGTATAGCCGGGGGCCTTGCTGAGGTCGGTAATGTCTCCGAGGGCTACCCAGGTGCCACCGGGGGTTTTGATGTGCATGTTCTCAATACTGCTCTCCTGGCGGCGTTCCTTTTCAGGCAGGCGAACCCGCACCGTTACTTCGTTGTTATTACGCTGCTGGCGCAGGGCTATTGCTCCCTGCCATGCGCTGCGGATCTGCCGCCCCACTTCGGTGGAGGTGAGGTTGAGGCTGTGTCCCCATTCATTCACCTGGTAGGTGTACTGCATCTTGCCTTCAGCAAAACCCTTGTCGATATCTTTCACACCGGGGAAATCCGCAAGGCGGTTGGCGAGTTCTTCGCTGGCTTTGTCCAGCAGGGCGATGTCGCGGTGGCTTAATTCTATGGTAAGCGACGATCCGCCACCGGGCCCGCCACGGTCTGATTCGAAGAGGAGGGAGTTCAGTCCGCTGATTGTACCAACCTTCTCTCGCCACAGGTGAGTGAGTTCGCCGGTGCTGATCGGGCGTTCGTCAGAGGATGTGAGGATGGCCCGCAGGCGGACCTCATTCTCGTTGATTCTTCCGGTGGTGGCGGAGAGCAGTGTTTTGCCGCCATGCTGTGCTACAACTTCTTCAAGTCCCTCGAGCAGTTTTTTCTGCACCGCCATCAGCTTCAACTGAGGGCTGCCCCAGGGCAGGGTTGCAGTGGCTACTGCGACATCTCCTTCTACCCTTGGCATGAGGATCATTCGCATCCGGCCACTCTTGACATAGCCCGCAGTGATCAGCAGGATACCCGCCATCAGTGCGACAAAAAGATAGCGCAGATCGATGGTTCTCCCCAGAGCGGGGATATAGAGCCGGTTTATAACAAACTGCATGATGCGGTTCGACCTTTGCTGCAGCCGGAACATTATCGAAGGCAGCCACCCGGTGCCGCTCTTTTTTGAATGAGCAAGGTGGGAAGGGAGAATGAAAAGTGATTCAAACCAGCTGATAGCAAAAGTGGAGATGACGACAATGGGAATCACCCGCCAGACCTTGCCTGACACCCCTGGCACAAAGAGCATCGGCATGAAGGCGACGATATTGGTGAGGATGGAATAGGTTATGGGGATGGCCACGTCCCGCGCACCGAGAACTGCTGCCTGTACCCGGGTGAGGCCGCGCTGGCGGTATTCGTAGATATTCTCCCCTGCAATAATGGCGTCATCCACCACAATCCCCAGTGCGATGATGAAGGCGAACATGGAGATCATGTTGATGGAGACGTCAAACACTGGCAGAAAAAGAAGGGTGCCGAGAAAGGCGGTGGGAATCCCCATGGTGACCCAGAAGGCCAGTTTAAATTCGAGGAAGAATCCCAGTAAGATCAGTACGAGGGCGAGACCGACAAAGGCATTTTTCAGGAGCATATGAAGGCGATCGCGATAGATGGTTGATCTGTCGTCGCTGACCGCCCAGTTAATCCCCGGGGGCAGAGTTTTGCCGATTGTTTCCATCGCTGCAACGGTATCGTCGGAGACGGTAATCGGGGTCTCCTTTCCCACACGATAGACAAGGAGCTGCAGGGCGGGCATTCCGTCGTAGCTGCTGGAGCGGGTAACGTCCTCAAAACTCTCTTTGACGGTGGCAATATCGCCGAGAAGAACGCTGGCGCCACTGCTGCCGGTAATAATCGGGGTGGTGGCGAACTCTTCAGCGAGGTCGCTGCGGTCTTTGAGGCGGAGGAGTATCTGGCCGCCGGAGGTTTCGATCTTGCCGCCGGGAAGTTCCACGGAGGCAGCCCGGATCTTCGCGGCGATCTCCTCATGGCTCAGGTTGTAGCGGCGCAGGGTCGATTCCGGTACTTCCACCTCAACTTCATAGTCGCGGGGGTTGTCGATTTCCACCTGGGAAATGTTGTCGTACTGCAACAGGCTGTCTTTTACCCTGTCGGCGGTACTGCGCAGCAGTCCGTAGTCCACATCACCGTAGAGATTGAGGCGCAGTACCTGGCGTTTGGTGACGATGAGGGTTACTACCGGCTTTTCAGAGTCTTCGGGGAATGTGGTAATGCGGTCCACCTCCGCCTGAATATCCTGAAAGGCCTTTTCTGTATCTACGCCATCATGCAGTTCGGCCACTACCGTGGCATTTCCTTCTGAGGCTGTGGCATTGATTTCGTCAATCTCCTCAATACCACTCAGTCCCTCCTCAATGGCGAGGATGATGCCCTGTTCCACCTCTTCCGGGCTGGAGCCGGGGTAGCTGACGTTGATGCTGACGGTATCAAGCTCGAAGGAAGGGAAAACCTCCCGCTTGATTTGACTGCTCATCAACAAGCCGCCGATAATGAAGATAATCATTACCAGGTTGGGGGTGACGGGGTTGTTGATCATCCACGCCACGGGACCTTTCTGGAGACGCTGAAATTTTCGGGGAGGACTTTGCATGCTCACAGCTTGTTCTCCGGTTCGGGAGCGGGCGGGCTGCTCTGTTCAGGTGTTTGCCCTGTGGGCTGAATGTCTGCGGCGGGGATGGCGTCGTCTTTATGCTGTGGGGCCGCAGTTTCGCCTGGATGAGGAACAACGTCTTCCTTTTTGTGCAGCTTTTCTTTTTCTCCGCTCACCTGCTGCGAAACTTCTTTATCGGGAGAGGAGAACGAGGTTGTGATCAGCTGGTCACCAGGCTTGATGCCTTCGCTGATATAAAGCGTGTCGCCTTCCCGAGCGGCAATGGTGACCGGGCGGATGATGATCTGGTCGTTTTCACCGAGTATGCGGACGGTGTTATTTTCGTGGAGCATGGTCCGCTTGAGGACGATCATGTTGTGGAGGACGGAACCGATAATCTCAATCTGTACAAAACTTCCAAGGCGCAGCGGTTCCTTCTTCTTATTCTCTGCGCGAAGGCAGAGCGGATCTTCAACCTTTGCATAGACCACCGCCATGCGGCTGGTTTCTTCCAGGGAAGAAGCAATATGGGTGATAACTCCGCGGTGGGCATCAGCACCGCTTGAGATCAGCACCGGAGAGGCACTGCCGGGGGTATCGCTGAGCCATTTGAGTTGCTCTTCCGGTACGGTGATGCGCAGCAGAAAGGCATCCGTTCCTGCCAGGGTGGCGAGGGTGGTGCTGGTCGCAACCCGGCTGCCCCTGTCTACTTCTTTGGAAATCACCACGGCGTTGAAGGGGGCGCGAACCTTTGTGTCGGCAAGATCGCGCTGCGCCATTTCCAGCTCTGCTCTGGTGGCGGTGAGGGCTGCGCGGGCGGCATCAAGCTGAGGTTTGCGCAGCATTAATTCCTTCTCGCTGCTGCTCACCTCGCGGTCGAGCAGTTCATACTCTTTTTCTGCTACAAGCTGATTTCCCATTTCGAGATTGAGAGCCGCGCGGGCCTCGGCCACTGCCCCGCGCAGACGGGTCAGGGCGAGACGGTAATCCTCAGGGTCAATGGTTAATATCACCTCATCCTTTTTGAAAAAACCACCGGGAGTGAAATGCGGATTGACCTCCTGCACCTGTCCGGAGACTCGGGGAGTGAGGGTGATGGACTTATCGGCGATCACTGTTCCCATGGCGTGCAGGTGAAGCACACCTTCGCCTGTTTTTGCTGTTACGACCTGTACCAGCGGGGTTACGGTGGTGCGGCGTTGTGCTTTTGCTTTCGGCGGGGTCTTTATCATCCATGTGGTGATGAGGGCGGCGATAAGGAGGATGCCGAGCGTCAGCCCTGCCTGCAGGAGTATTTTTTGTTTGTTTGTTTTTTCGGGTTGTTTGCTCATGGTCTTCTC
>JBFHIO010000177.1:0-4593 GCA_041596435.1 Desulforhopalus sp.
AGACCAGATATCTCTCCCTATGTCCGCCGCAAAAAGATGATATGTGATGTTCTGCGTGAGGCCGGATTTGAGTTTACCGAACCAAAGGGAACGTTTTATGTCTTCCCAAAAACTCCGATTGAGGATGATGTAGAGTTTGTGAAAATGCTCGCAGAAGAGAAAATTCTCGCAGTCCCGGGACGGGGCTTTGGTGGTCCAGGCCATATCCGCATCGCCTTCTGTGTGCCGGATGAGACAATCACAAAAGCTGCGGAAGGTTTCAAGCGGGCAGTGAAGCGAGCAAAAGCATAAGGGTTTAACTCGCAGGTGATCATAAGAGAGGCGGCGTGGAGATTCTTTTCCACGCCGCCTTTCTTTATTTCGAACAGGGAAAACGAAGCTCCCGCTGATAACATTATGAGGAGACAAGAACAGCAGGCTGTTCCGTCGAGGACCAGCAGTCAATTCAGGGAGATAAATCCCGTCCTGTCAACCTGAGAACAGCCCTTTCAAGGTGGAGCGGCAGACGCACAATCTGCTTTGCTTTGTTAGAAAAAAGAAGATACCTGTGCTCAAGTGCATAGAGAAATATGTCACGGGTTATTTCAACATCTCTACGACAATATTTCTGGAGAAGGTCAATTCTCCCCTCTTTATACCATTGCAGAGCCTGCAGTCCGTCTGCACTCTTCCCCGCACCAAGGGTATGAACACTGAGATTGTCCAGTTTCAGTCGATACCCGAGCTGATTCTGCACCTCTTCGAGAAGATCCAGTGAGGGCAGCAGGTGGAGATTCTTCCGTGTATAGCCGGCAAGCACCTGGTTATCGAAACGTTTATTGTTGAATCCCACCACCAGTTCAAGGCCCTCAAGATGCTCAATCAGCCTGCCAGCATCCTCTTCAAGATAGCAGACACAATCATCAAGGCGGGAGTCATACACCACCCCCACTGAAACACCCATCATGTCGGCACGATTCCAGCCGCCCACATCAGCCGCAGAGCGGATTGTTTCAAGATCAAAGACGCCCCACGCTTCGGGCAGGATATCAACTCCCAGAGAATCTTCTCCATCCGGCAGATCCGTCGAACGTGAAGCAATGTTGTCGCTCACTTCTATCCAGCCCGCCATTTTTCCTTTAAGGGAAATGTCCATATCTTCGTAGTTCCCGGTGAGGATAGTCTCAAGCAGGGCGAGGCAGGCAACCTTGTCGATGGGCCGGTTTCCCGAACCGCATTTTGGGGAATGAACACAGGAGGGACAACCTGTTTCGCATTCACAGCGACGAATAGATTCAAACGTCTCCGGCAGAAGCGTCTCCATTTTATCAAAGGCAACCTTTGACAGCCCCACCCCGCCGGGATAGCCATCATAAACAAAAATTGAGGCGCGTTCGGTCTGGGGATGAAGGGGAGTAGAGATCCCGCCAATATCATTGCGGTCACAGAGAGTAAGCAGGGGAAAAAGCGCAATCATCCCGTGTTCAAGGGCGTGGATAGCCCCCATGAAATGACGCTTCTCCTCTTCCATCTTTTCCACAATCTGCGGAGGAATGGTGAGCCATACCCCAGTGGTTTCCAGCACCTGTTCAGGCAGATCAAGAGGAACCGTGGCAAGAAGTTTCTGTGTGCGGTTCTGTCGCTTCTGATACCCCGTAACCCGCTCCCTCACCCGCACTCTGCCATGGTAGACCTGGATGCCAAAGCACATTTTTTCACTGTCGATGGAGAGAATTTCTGTCTGTTTTTCAGAAAGAGGCCGAGTGTGGAAATGGGCACGAATCTCTCTCACCATCACCTCGCCACCGGCAAAGTCGAGTTCACGGACCTCCCAGCTCCTGCCACGATGAAGATAAATCGCACCCTCGTGACACTCCTTCATCGCGCGGCCACTGTCTATTTCACCAATGACTTCCCCTTTCAAGGTGTCAATAATCGCCAGCTGGCGCCCGCCGCCCCGCAGACTCACCTCCTGATGGATACGTTTTCTCGGAGAAAGCCAGATGTCCCCACTCTCCGTGTTGAGCAGAGCCCCCCGAAAAGTAAGCTGTTCAACAGCCTCGGAAATACCGTCCATTTGCAGCAGGGCCTCCCCCTGAACAAGGGGCATCTCGGCAGCAGCACACATAAGGTGGCGACTCAGGATTTCCGGGTTCATGGGATTAAGAATGGCATCTTCCGGCGACCGGTTGAAAAAATCATCTGGATCACGCATGAAATGCTGATCGAGGGCATCCTCTCCGGCAATGAGAATGATTGCAGACGGCTTGTGCGTACGTCCCACCCTGCCGCCCCGCTGCCAGGTGGCCATGATGGAGCCGGGGTATCCCACGAGGAGGCAGAGGTCGAGGGAACCGATATCTATCCCCAGTTCAAGCGCGGAGGTAGATATCACCCCAAGCAGTTCTCCTGAGAACAGCCGCCCCTCTATCTCCCGCCGCTCTTCCGGGAGAAAACCGGCACGGTAGGCGCTGATCTGACTACCCTTTCCTTTGAGGGAAGTGGTTGTCCAGCTGCTGATCAGCTCCGTCATCTTACGGGACTGGGTGTAAACAATAGTGCGCAGCTCGCGCCTGACAGCGGCAAGCAGAAACTGACTCGCCGTATGGGCAGCGCTGTCCCAGGGATTAAAGAAGAGCATATTTTTCTCTGCCTGAGGAGCGCCACTTTCAGTGATAACCCGGACCTTGCGGCCCAGAAGTTCTCTGCCGAGATCCGCAGGATTACCGATGGTGGCGGAGAGCATGATAAAGATCGGATGGGAACCATACTCTGCGGCAATCCGCTGCAGTCGACGGAGAACCCAGGCAACGTGCGAGCCGGTAATCCCGCGATAACTGTGCACCTCGTCAATCACCACATATTTCAAGCGGGAGAAAAACGCGCTCCAGCTCTGATGCCAGGGAAGCAGAGAGAGGTGAACCATTTCTGGATTGGTAAGCAGGGCCCGCGGTGGATTTTCACGAATTTTCCGCCGCCGATAGCTGCTGGTATCGCCGTCGAAAAGCGCGGAGAAGGCCCCCTTTTCTTCCGGAACCAGTTTTTGATACAGATCTTCCAGCGTATTTCGCTGATCCCGCGCAAGGGCCTTGAGCGGGTAAAGATAGAGAGCGCTGGAGGGCGTGTCATCGAAGAGAGTGTTGAGTACCGGCAGGTTATAGATGAAACTTTTGCCCGATGCCGTAGGCGTGGCGACCAGCACATCTTCACCCCGCAAAATTCCGTTTATCGCTTCTGCCTGATGGCTGTAGAGCTTCTTTATTCCGCTGGCGCGCAGCATACGGCTGAGTTCCGGATAGAGCCCCGGCGGCATTTCATCCCAGACCGGTTCCGTGGCAGCGGTCTTCCGGTGGCAGACCACCTGCGGACCATACTTGCGCGAATGCTCCAGCGCATTGAGATACTCTTCTATGTCACCCCTGACTTTCATGGCTTCTCTGTTGCATTTTCTTGATTAAATCACTATGTTACACAGCTTTTAAGGGGAGGTAAACTCCTCCCGGAGACCTTTAAAAAGAGAGAAGACAAGACATCATGTTTACCATCGCAACCCTTGGCCCGGTGGGTTCCAACAGCTGGCAGGCAGCCTGCCAGTATAACCCCGCCGCAAAAATCCTCACCTTTGGCCGCATTCGGGAGGTTTTCGCCTCCTTCACTGAAGATTGCTGTGATATTGCTCTCGTCCCGGTGTATAACACACGGGAGGGCTCCATTCGCGAATATTACCGCAAAATCGCCGTCAGTGAAGGTCTCTACTGGGTGGATAACGTGGTGCTGCCCATTCACGTCTCTCTCTTTTCTTTTCAGGCAGATTTCACGCGGGGGGACGAGGTTCATACCGTTATCGGTCGTGCCTCGGTACTTCGCCAGAGCCGGGATTTTCTTGACAGTGTTTATCCCGACGCCACCCAGATGGCAGTTCACGATATTGACAGCACCATAAAACAAATCGGCAGTGGCGAGAGCAAAGGTTTTGCCGTCATTGACACCGAAGAGGTGGGCCGACGACACGGGCTCACTCTTGTGGAACGCGAACTCGCCTCCCATAACCGTACCCGCTTCGCCGTTGTCGCCCGTCATCCCGCAGCAAAAACCGGCTACGACGCTACGGCAGTGATCACCATTCCGCTGAAAGACCGCGTCGGGTTGCTGGTAGATATCCTCAACGAGTTTACCCGTCGAGGCATCAACATAATAGACCTGCAGTCTGAAAACGATGTGAAAACCCAGAAGTTGCAGATCTATCTTGAATTCGAGGGACACCAGGAAGAGCCCCTCATCGCTGAAACGCTGCGCACCATCGAAGAAGGCATCATCCAGGAGAAGAATTCACTTTATATCCTCGGCTCCTTTCCCCGGGTGGACATGCGTGAAAAGAACATCAAATCTATCGGCTTCATTGGCACCGGAGCGATGAGTCGCTGGTTTGCCGAGCGCCTGCGCGGTGAGGGATATCACACCCTGCTTACCGGTCGCACCACCACCATCACCCCCGAGGAGATGATTGAGCGGGTAGATGTGGTGATGGTCTGCGTGCCAATCTCGGTGACCACCGAGACCATCCGTCATTATGCGCCAATGCTGCGCGACGGCCAGGCGCTGATCATCCTCGCC
>JBFHIO010000178.1:0-4591 GCA_041596435.1 Desulforhopalus sp.
GTACGGCCTCATCCTCGATCTTGCGTGAGACCCCGATGTGGTCAGTTTGCGGCAGGAATACCAGACTGCGACAGGGCAGGCTGACATGACAGGTAAGCCGGGCTCCCTTGGTGCCGATGGGATCCTTGCTTACCTGGACAAGAATTTCCTGGCCCTGAGTAAGCAAATCTTCTATGCGCAGGGACTGTTCGCGCACGTGGGTGCTGGCGCAGTCGGTGACGCAGGGGGCAAATTCGCCCGTGCGGGAGGCAATGCAGACATCATCCACATAGAGAAAGCCAGTGCGTTCAATGCCAATATCAACAAAGGAAGCCTGCATGCCAGGGAGCACACGCACGACGCGACCTTTGTAAACATTGCCCATAATCCCGCGCTCTGTGGGGCGCTGCATGTGGAATTCGGCGAGGTTGCCATCTTCTACAAGAGCAAGGCGCACCTCGTAGTCTGCGGCGTTGATGAGAATTTCTGTGGTCATCCCAAATTGTAAAACGAAAGTATCGAGAAAACCGTAAAGGTTTTCTGAAAATCTTTATGGAAGAAAAAATGTTAGTATAATAAGAAAAACCAATATAACGCAGTACCCCTGCCAATTCCAGGTAATTCCACAATGAATTTTCTTCCAGTCACCGTCGTTATCCCCACATACAATCGCAGAAATATGCTGGAAAGGGCGATAGATTCGGTGCTTCGACAGAGCTGGTCCTGTGCCGAACTGGTGGTCGTAGACGACGGCTCTGTCGACGGGACGGCTGAAATGCTTGCCGGGCTTTTAGCGAAAGAGCCGCGTCTTCGTCTCCTCACCACTGCACATCAGGGTCCGTCTGCGGCACGCAATGCCGGAATCGCAGCGGCGACAGAAAAATATATCGCCTTTCTCGATTCAGATGATCACTGGCAAAAGCGCAAGCTTGAGAAACAGTATGGCGCCCTCAGCAAAAGTGATTTCCTCATCTCCCACACGAGAGAGCGATGGTTGCGGCTGGGGGAGCATCTTAACCAGAAAAAAATTCACATCCCGCGGCATGGTGATATTTTTGATCACTGCCTGCAGGTGTGTGCGGTGGGGATGTCCACCTTAATGGTGCGACGGGATCTTTTTACCGAAGTTGGCCTTTTTGACGAAGACCTGCTCTGCTGTGAGGATTATGACATGTGGCTGCGCATGGCGCTGCATCACCCGTTTCTGCTGGTGGATGAGGCGCTGACGGTTAAAGAGGGTGGACGTGAGGATCAGGTGTCGTTTCAGTATCGGGTGGGGATGGATGCACTGCGGATCAAAAGCCTGCGCAAGCTGCTTGCCGGCACAATGGAGCCTGCCAGACGTCGTCTTGCCCTTGCGGAATTAATACGAAAAATTACAATTTATGCGGGCGGGTGTTGCAAACACGGCCGGGAAGAGGAGGGAACGGCACTTTTTGCTGAGTGTGCCGGGCTCAAGGCCGAACTGGCCGCACTGTCTTACAATTGCAGAAAAGGAGAATAATGACCTGGAAAGATCCATCAAAATATGTGCAGGAGATTTTTGTTGAGGAGTCAGTGGCTGATCTGCCATACACAAAGGAAATAATAGAGCGGGCCGGGCTGCCGGTGCACATGGTACCGGAGCGGGGCAAGCCCAATGATCTTGATGCGGAATATGTGCGCAACCTTACCGCCGGAAAAAAGCAGCTTTTTCTCACTGCCAACCGCGGGCATTTTTTCAAGCCCTGTCCAGGTACCCGGGAGTATCAGTGCTGCAAATATCAGGTGCTGGGCTGCGGCGCGGGTTGTCCCATGGACTGTGTCTACTGCATCCTTCAGGCCTATCTCAACACGCCGTGGATTCTCCATTTCGTCAATGTAGAGAAAATGTTTGATGAATTGCGTGAGGGACTGGGCAATAACCCAACAGATTTTTTCCGTATTGGGACCGGGGAGTTTACTGACTCTCTGGCTCTCGACCGTTTCACCGGCCTCAGTCGTAAACTGGTTCCTTTCTTCCGTGATTGCGACAACGCCGTACTGGAACTGAAAACAAAAAGTGCGGTAATCGACAACCTGGTCGACCTCGACCACGGCGGCCGCACAGTGGTCGCCTGGTCGCTGAACAGCCCGACGATCATGGAAACTGAAGAGATCCGCTCCGCGACTCTTGATGAGCGCCTTGAAGCGGCCGCCAAGTGTGCGTCTCTTGGTTATCTGCTCGCGTTCCACTTCGATCCCATCATCGAACATGAAGGCTGGGAGGAGGGATATGCCGAGACCATTCGACGTCTCTACAGCGTCGTCCCTGCGGAATCGATTGTCTGGATCTCTCTCGGTGCCCTGCGCTATATCCCCAAACTGAAAGAGATCGGTATTCGTCGGTTCCCCCACTCGAAAATCTACTACAACGAGTTCATCGACGGACTGGATAACAAGAGCCGCTATTTCCGTCCGAAACGGGTGCGCCTTTATCAGCATATCTACGGCCTGCTCAAAGAGAGAGCTGCCGAGCGTACATGTATTTACTTCTGCATGGAGAGCGATGAAATATGGCGTGAAGTTATGGGGTTCGCACCGGACGATCGTGGTAGTCTGCGAAAAATGCTGGATATTTCAGTGCAGGGTTGAGCAGAATTTATTACTCTGTTCCCTTAAATTTTAAACCGGATTTCCGGGTCAATTCTTTACAGGAGTAAGAGCATGGTCAATAAAGTAATCCTTATCGGTAATCTTGGGGCAAATCCTGAGTTACGCTATACCAATTCTGGCACTGCAGTGGCATCCCTGCGGGTTGCCACCAGTCGTCGCAGAAAAGATCAGGCATCGGGCCAATATATTGAAGAGACTGAATGGCACAGTGTGGTTGCCTGGGCAAAAACCGCCGAGTTCTGCAGTAACTACCTTTCAAAAGGGTCCAAAATATACGTCGAAGGACGTCTGCAGACCCGGAAGTGGCAGGATAAAAACGGTAATGACCGTTACACCACTGAGATAATTTCAGAAAATTTGCAGAACCTTACCCCCCGCAGCAGCGGCGGTGGCGGTGGAGAGAATAAAGGTGGCGGGTTCCATGATACGGCTGCATCTGACGGACCATTTGAAGGCGGTTCCGGCGGTGGAGATAAAGGCGGCTTCGGCGGCGGCAGTGGCGGCTTTGGCGGCGGTTTCGGTGGAGATTCCGGTGACAGCGGTACCGGTGACGATGTCCCGTTTTAATCAATTGTCCTGATGGTTTTATATTCGCCGCTCTCCAGATCGGAGGGCGGCTTTTTTATTGTAAGGTTCCCCTCCGTCGTCACTGTTTCTTATGCAGAATTTTTCTGAAAAAGAGAAAGATATCAATCCTTTTTCTTTCCTTCCGTTGACGGCGCCGCGCATAATTCCTATTTTCTCCGGCATATTGCTATTTTTGTTTTTAGAGAATTTACAGAGAGATATCCATGGAAGACTATTACAAGGTGCTTGGTGTAGAGAAAAGTGCCTCCGCAGCTGAGATAAAAAAAGCTTATCGTAAACTGGCATTGAAGTATCACCCGGACAAAACCAGTGGTGATAAAGTTGCAGAGGAGAAGTTTAAAGGAATTTCCGCCGCCTACGCGGTGCTCTCCGATGCGGAGAAGAGAAAACAGTATGATACCTACGGTTCGGAGGATTTTCACCGGCGATACTCACAGGAGGATATATTTCGCGGTTCCAACCTGGACGATATCCTCAGGCAGTTTGGTTTCGCTGGCGGTGGAGGACGGCAGAACGTTCACTTCTCCAGCAGAGGCGGGGGACCGGGGGGCGGTGGTTTTGGCTCTTTCTTTAATCAGGGAGGTGGCGGCTTCAACAGTCGTCCAGCTCCGCAGAAAGGCCACGATATGAACTACCAGATCAGTGTTACTCTTGAAGAAGTGCTCAACGGGGCGGAGAAAACCATCTCTTTGAGTAAAAATGGAACTCCCCACAACGTCTCGGTGAAGATCCCCAAAGGAATTGAAGAGGGGAAAAAGTTGCGCCTTGCCGGGAAAGGACAGCCCTCACCCAATGGTGGTGCGCCCGGGGATCTCTTTCTCAAAGTGGAAGTGGTTCCCTGTGACAAGTTCACCCGTAAAAATGATGACCTCGTGGTGGAGAAAGAGGTTTCCTTCTCTGATGCCTGTCTTGGTAACAAGATTGAAGTGGAGAGCCTTGAGGGTAAGAAGTTTAATGTTACCATCAAGCCTGGCACAGTGGGGGACAGCAAACTGCGTATCCCTCATTATGGCCTTCCTTCGGGGCCGAAGGGACCGCGGGGAGATCTTATTGTCAAGCTCTCCGTTGCGGTGCCGAAGGAGTTGACGGAAGAGCAGGTTGCATTGATTGAGAATTTGCGGGAGACCGGGCTTTAATTCCCCTTTGTATTGGTGAATTTAAAAGCAGTGGGACAGACGCCCAATTGGGTCGTCTCGATGATGTCGGGATTTATTTTACGGGTATTGATTGTGCCGATCTGGATTCAATCCCGCCATTATCACACCGTGATGACAACATGGCGTTGTATTTATGGGGGGAAGGGCACGCAGGAGGCCGGGAAAAGCCAAAGGCCTTTGTAGAGACGACCAATGTGGGCGTCTCCAGCACGACATGCGCCTCATTCCACAAC
>JBFHIO010000179.1:0-4578 GCA_041596435.1 Desulforhopalus sp.
AGAGCAGTGTCAACGACAACAGGGCGACAGCTGTGGTGAAAACCAGTGCTGTCCAGCGGCAATTCTCCTCATCCTTGATGAGAAGGAGGACCAGGGCTCCCAGCATCGGCAGAAAAATCAGCACGCTGAGGATGGGAAAACCGGAGTTTAAAAGTAATTGATCCATCGAATATGATCCTTTCTTTGAAACTTAGTGAAATGTCAATCCATCAGAGCCAGATAAAAGCTGCCAGTAAAATTGCTGCGAAGGTCAAAGAGATATAAAGCGTCTGTTGAATTTGTCCTTTCTGCAGTACAACCGTCACCCGGCGTCCGATCCCCAGAAAACTGCGGGCTGTTCCGTCGACGATGGTATCAATAACATTCCAGTCAAACCATGACCAAAATTTTGCAGAAGCGAGCAGATCGGCCATCCCCACGGTTTTGTACAATTTTCCCCAGGCGGTATCCACACTTTGAATCGGTCCGGAAGCAAGCTTGAGAAAATATTGTCCGCCACGACGATAGAACCAGTCCAGATCCAGGTTTATGGTGTTTGTCGGTTTGACAAAACCTTTCAGGAAAATGAACGCCAGAACTGTAAAAGCGATAATCTGCAGGGTCTCAACAACGTGGCCCGTGTTGTAAGGATTATACTCTACAGCATAGGGGAGCATGTTATAGAGGAAGGGCAGATAACAGCCGACGAGGAGGCAGAGTCCAGCAGCAATGGTCATGGCCAGAGTCATATTCCACGGCGGATCGACAGCCTTCTCCTTTGTCTCTTCTGAACAGTGGCTTTCACCAAAGAAAAGGTAGTAGGGCAGTCGCAGACCGGCTACGAAGAAGGTTCCGACAGAAACCATCGACAACAGGAACCCGGCGATGATCAGATGGCTTTCAAAGCTGGCAGTAATGATCATTGACTTACTGACAAATCCGGAAAACCATGGGAAGGCGGAAACAGATACCCCGCCAACGAGAAGAAAAATCAGAGTCAGTGGCATTTTCCGGCACAGCCCGCCAAGCTCAGTGAGTTTGGATTTTCCTGTGGCGTGCACCACGGCTCCGGCAGCCATGAAGAGCAGACTTTTATAAAGGATATGGGCAAAGGCATGGGCGCAGGCGCCGTTAATTGCCAGTGCGGTACCGATGCCAACTCCGGCTACCATATACCCGACCTGTGAAACAATCTCCCAGGCAAGCAGGCGACGGATATCATTCTCCATCATGGCGTAAACAATGCCGTAAATTGCCATGAAGACGCCGAGGTAAATCAGGATATCAAAGCCGGCAAATCCTCTTGCAAGGGTATAAACAGCGGTTTTGGTGGTGAATGCGCACATGAAAACTGCACCGGCAACGCTGGCCTTGGAATAGGCATCCGGCAGCCAGGAGTGAAGCGGGAAGACGGCAGCATTAAGCATCAGCCCGGCCATGATCAGCCATGTATACAAATGGGTGGAGCCTTCGTTAAGGAGGACAAAATCCATATTGCCCACAGCCTGATAGCGGAGGACAAAGCCGAGCAGGAGAATTACTCCGCCGGTTGTATGAACCATCAGATAGCGATAGCCAGCTTGAAGTGCGCCCTTTTCTTTATTGCACCAGACAAGGAACGTTGAAGCGAAAGCCATCATCTCCCAGAAGAGAAAGAGCGTGATGTAATCGCCGCAATAAATAGCTCCGAGACTGCCTGCGACATAAAACCATGCCGCGACCTGTACCCAGACATTTTTTACATTCAGGCTGTAAATGGTACCGATAATACACATCAGCGCCATGATAAAACCAAATATCGCCGAGAGACTGTCTACCCTGCCAAATGTCAATGTCCAGCTGCCCATGAACGTGACAACTCCATGTATACCTGAATTGGTATTAAGAGCCATGACATCTATGAAAACAATCAGTGGCACGACAAGCAAAAGAAACCGACGAGTCAAATCCTTTGTCAACGGCAGAAGCATTGCGCCGATGATCAGGAGGAGGGAGGGATGTATGAATAAATCAGATGTCATAATAGTCCTCTTTCCGCTTGATTCCTGCTGCCCCGTATAATCGGGCAATACCAACCAGCACTACACAGGCGATTAAGGTGAAAATTGTCCAGAAGGCCGGAACATTTGCCTCCAGCCAGGTATGAGGGTGTGCATGGTGGACAAAAAAGAGTGTGTAGACAAGTACGCCTGCTGCGAAGATGTAGCAAAAAAGACGTACTATCAACCCGTTCCTGTTAATTTTTTCAAAGAATTCAGCAATCATCCCGTCACCGCCTTGGCAAATTGCAACATGAAGTTTGGATAAATCCCAATGATAATAGAAACTGCAGCTGCGATTACAATCGGTACCAGCATTGCCAGTGGTGCTTCCTGGATCTTGTCGTATACCACCCCATTGGCAGGTTTGGCAAAAAATGCCCGGTAGGTGACCGGTAGAAAGTAGGCTGCATTAAGAATTGTTGAAGTAATCAGTACGAGGAGAATACCAATCTGATTGGCATCAAGGGCCCCAATCAGCAGGTCCCATTTCGTAATGAATCCGGCGGCAGGAGGTGCACCTATCATGGTCAGGGACGCAAGGAAAAAAGCCCCAAAGGTGAAAGGCATGGCCCGTCCAAGGCCATCAAGCTCGGAGACAAGTTTCTTCTGGGTGACGACGAAAATTGCCCCGGCACAGAAGAAGAGAGTGATTTTGGCAAAAGCATGGTTGACGATATGAATCAGACCACCCTGAATTCCTGGAGTTGTAAGCAGGGCGACCCCGAGGATGATATAACTGAGCTGACTTACGGTTGAGTATGCCAGCCGGGCTTTCAGATTGTCTTTGGACAGGGCGATAATGGATGCCGCGAGAATAGTAAAGCTGACAAACCACGCTGTGGGGATTCCGAGATTAAGCAGCGACATGAGGTCGGTGCCGAAAACATAGAGCATGGTGCGGGTGGTGCAAAAAACCCCGACTTTTACCACCGCCACTGCATGCAGCAGAGCTGAAACCGGTGTTGGTGCAACCATTGCTCCAGGAAGCCAGTGATGGAGCGGCATGATGCCGTTCTTGGCGAATCCGAACAGGCAGAAGATATAGAGCATGGTGACCAGCGTCGAGTTAACTCCGGCGGGGAAGATGCCCGTTGTGCAGTTTGACGCAAAATCGAGAGAACCTGTAAGAACATAAATGAGGATGATCGCCGGTAACAAAAAAAGTTTTGCTGTTCCTGTCAGGTAGACAATGTACTTGCGCGCTCCATTGTAGCCTTCCTCATCCTGGTGATGGGCAACCAGCGGATAAGTGCAGATGGAGACGATCTCATAAAAGAGATACATGGTGAAGAGATTGTCTGAAAAGGCGACGCCGATGGCTCCGAAGATTGCCAGCGCAAAACTGGCATTGAAACGGGTCTGTGCATGTTCTTTCAGGCCACGCATGTAGCCGAGGGAATAAAAGACAGCGATAGTCCAGAGCGAGGAGGCGACGAAGGCAAATATCATCGACATTGCGTCTGCCCTCAGAGTGACAGATATGCCAGGCAGAAGTGAAAAAAGTTCCAGCTTCAAAACCTCGCCGTGCAGGACAGAAGGGGCCATCCCGCCGACAGTTACCAAAAGCAGAAGCGAGGTCACACTGGAGATCGCCTCCCGCACATTTGGCCTGTTTCCGTTAAGAAGCACCCCGATAGTTCCCCCGAGGGGAAGGAGCAGGGCCAAAATAAGTGAATAATCCATCTCAGACAGCTCCTTGATTAACCTTTGAGTTGAACAGCATCTTCGGCATCAATCGAGTGGTAATGCCTGTAGATGGCAATAATGATGCTCAGACCGATTGCAGCCTCGGCTGCAGCCACAGCCATGATAAAAAGGGCGAAGACCTGACCGGTGACCGGGTCGGGGGCGAGAAATCGATTGAATGCCATGAAATTGACAGCGGCTCCAACCAGAATCAACTCTGAGGCAATGAGCATGCCGATGAAGGACTGCTGGGCGAGAACCCCGTAAACACCAAGGGCAAAGAGAACCGCTCCCAGAATCAGGAAACAGTCCAGTTGATTATAGAGTCCGAGAATACTCATGCGTCTTCCCTCCTTGTGCGGGCGATCACCAGCGCACCGAGGATAGCGACGAGGAGGACGATGGAGATCAATTCAAAAACCATGGAATAGTTGGTAAGCAATTCAACCCCGATGCTTTTCATGGAGCCGTCGTTGATACGCTCCATCGGCTGCCACGTGTAACCGACAGAAAGAGCTGAAAAACTGATGAAGAGTAAAATGGCGCTGACGAGACCAAGAGGACCGGCGATAACTCCACGGCGGTTGCTCTCCAGTTTTTCGTCCGGTGCGGCCAGCATGACTGCAAAGGAAATGGTAATGGCCACTGCTCCGACATAGATCAAAATCTGCATCATGGAGACAAAAATTGAGTTGAGAAAGAAATAAAGTCCTGCAACTCCCACAAAACAGACGATCAGGCCGGCTACAGCGTTGATAACTCTTTTCGAAAAAGCAACTGCAAAACCACCCGCCAGGGTGACTCCGATGTTAAGAAGAAAGACAAATCCCACTACACCGTTCACCGAGAAAATCGAAGGGGCTGTATCTAA
>JBFHIO010000180.1:0-4568 GCA_041596435.1 Desulforhopalus sp.
ATCGCGCACCTTACCGCTGTGCACATGAGTGAGCCCTGCAAGTTCAACGGATTGTGTCATTTCATACTCTCCTTTCTTTTGTATGGTCTTGTCTTCTGTTCATACCGCCCGGGATAAAGATCACAGGCGGGATTTTCATATCCACTCAGGCGCGCGGTCAGCGAGCCTATTTTTATTTTTGAATTGACCCGTACCGGGACACGACAGCGATCCGCAGTATACCAGATAACCGTATCCCCCTGCTTCTCATACAGTCCTTTGAAGGTAAGCTGGGGCATAATCACCACCGTGTTCACCTTTCCGAGCAGGGTTTCCTGCTTCTCTCTTTTTAGAGGGGTAACCTTGACAGCAACCCGTTTTTTATCAGCAAAAGTGGGAACAATAAACGGTTTATTTACCACAAAGTCCATCAGCCGGCTGTTCAAAAAAGAGGTAAATTCGTCATTTGTGGGCCCCTTGAGATGCCAGTCACCCTGCTGTTTCCCATTTTTAAGGTAGACCGCCCTGTGCTTCTCCTGATCATAGATCATCTCTCGATGTGCCCGGTAACTGCGCCCTTCTTTCTGCCACAGGTCCGATTTGAAAGGAAGCTTTTCAGCCCCTTTCAATAAAGTAACGTGGTGGTCGCGGATGGGATATGCAAGATCAATAAGACTCCCTTTCGTGGTAACATGGACATCAATTTTGTACCCATCCTCCACATCGTCAAGAGCGGTGATCTTCATATCCAGCTCCCCCACCTTAACCCCGCCACTCCACGAGACATCATAGTGCAGATGTTCATTCCCCGAATAACCGGTAGCAACAAGCTGCGGAAGAATTTTTCCCAGAGGAAGAGCGTCAAGCCCCTCTGCTTCACGAGTTACAGAGGCAGCCTCATCGGCGGAAACAGTAACAGGCAGAGCAAGGGCAAGCAGGAAAACAACAAAAACAATAATTTTCATTACAATTTATTGAGATAGAGCGCGGTGAACGTGGCTATGAAGAGCACCACACTGATAAAGCCGTTCATAGAGAAGAAAGATGCCTGGATGTTGGCAAGATCATTGGGACGGACAAGGCGATGTTGATTAAGAAGTGCTCCGGCGGCCAGGGCAAGGCCGACATAATAAGCCCAGTTAAGGTCACAGTGCACTCCGGTAAGTCCAAAAAGAATAAAGGCAAAGAAGTGAAAGAGTCCGGCAAGTCGAAAGGCGCGGCGACGTCCCAGCACTGACGGCAGGGAGTGAAGCCCGGCATTGCGGTCAAAATCGGCGTCGAGACAGGCATAGATGGTATCAAACCCTGCAACCCAGAAGAGAACCGCCAAAGAGAGCACTGCAGGGTAGCCACTGAGGCTCCCATTGACTGCAACCCAGCCGCCGAGAGGAGAAAAAGCGAGAGCTGCACCGAGCACGACATGGCACAGGACAGTGAAACGTTTGGTGAGTGAATAAAAAAGCGTTAACCCGAGAGCCAGTGGAGAGAGAGTCAGGGTGAGGCTGTTGAGACTCCAGCAGGCAAAAAAGAAGAGAAGGCCCGCAATAATAACCATGGCCCAGGCCTCAGAGGGCTTCACCTCACCGGCCGGCAGTGCACGATTGGCAGTGCGGGGGTTGGCGGCATCAAAGCGCTGGTCGACAATACGATTAAAGCCCATGGCACAGGTACGCGCCCCACCCATGGCGAGCAGGATGTAGAAAGCAGTGCGCAGAGAAGGCAGGCCGTCGGCAGCAAGCATTGCTCCCATAAAAGCGAAAGGCAGAGCAAAGATGGTCAATTTGAATTTGATCATCTCCAGCAAAATTTCAATCTTCTTTTTGAGTGACACAAAATTCATTACTTCCAGCGCCTCCTGCCGGTAATTTCAAGCTCTGGATCCAGCTGATCAAGGAGCCGCCATGCCCATGTTTCTGCAGCCTCCTGAAGGGATGCGGGCTTAAGATAGTAACTCGGCATGGTCGGGCAGATGATGGCCCCGGCATCGTGAGCCGTCAGCATGTTCTGCAGATGAGTACGTCCAAATGGGGTTTCGCGAACGGCGAGAACAAGGCGCCGTCGTTCTTTGAGGGTAACGGCAGCGGCACGGTGGATGAGGTTAATAGAAAAACCGTTGGCTACTGCGGCAAGCGTCCCCATCGTACAGGGAAGAATCACCATGCCGCGATAACGACTTGACCCGGAAGAGGGTGTTGCCGCAAAATCGTCTGCAGCAAACCAGCGCTCAATACCCGGCAGCGCTTCAGCCTCGACACCACTCTCCATCTCCAGCACCCGCCGACCAGCTTCAGAAATAATGGCATGCAGGCAAATATTTTCTTCACGGGCCACCTTGAGGAAAGCGTGCAAAAAAAGCATTCCTGTTGCGCCGGTGATGCCAAGAACAAACGGATAATCAGTAGACATTATTTATCCTGATCCCAGCAGAAGAACTGCAGGGGCAGTGCGCCTTTTGGCAGGTCCCCCCGCTTGATAAGGATGGAGAAAAATGTTTCAAGTGCCGTTCTCTTCCTTGCAGACAGGTCATATTCAATGCCCTTGAGATACTCCACACATTTACTCTGAGTGATGGGGACACGAGGTCCTGCAATCTCACAGATTCGTGGCAGCACCTTGCGGCCATCATCACAGCAACGGACCAGTTCCTGGTGGATATGGTGCAGAAGCTCCGGTTGTTCTTCGGCGAACTCACGACGTACAGCAAAGACAGCAAAGACAAAAGGCAGCTCAGTTTCCCGCTTCCAGATATCACCCAGATCAAACTGATAGAGATAGCCAGAACCGTCCACCAGTTTAAGAGCATTATCCCCGATGGCGAGCACGGCCTGATAGTCGTGCTCATCTTCCAGCTCCATGATATCGCCGGAGGTATATTTCGGTTTCACTTTCATGAATTCTTCAAGAATAACCTTCACCAGCGCAATTGAAGTAGCCGACTGAGCGGTCAGCAGTATCTGTGCCCCGTCAAGCTGCTCAAAAGGAACATGGGAAAAGAGAAAGACGGAGCCGACAGCACCGCTGGCCGAGATAGAAAGTCCCGGCAGGATAAGATATTTTTCCGGATTGAGTCCGCAGGCATAGCTTGAAACAAAGCCGAGGTCAATGTCTCCGTCAAGGAGGCGCTTGTTCAACCCTGAGGGATGATCTTCAACAATCTCCCAGTCCGGTTGCGTTACGCTCTCTTTCCACGTTTCGTAAATTGGTGCAACATTGAGATAATCCACCATGCCGATCCGTGCAGCAGGTTTTCCGCCCGCTCTATTGTCATTCGTCATGTTCTCAGACTCTTCAAAGATGAATAATTGTTTCCGGGCGCCCCATGCTGACCAGCACCCGTTCAAGCTCTTTTCTACTGCGACAGGCAGTAATTTCCAGTGATTTTACGAGGATCAAATGGCCCCTGTAACCGGGCCGTATCCTACCATATTCGTCTAATTTCCCCAAGATACCTGCGCCTCCCTCAGTCGCCATCGACAGTATATGAGAAGGTGCAATCCCCTGGTCGCTGAGCCAGCACATCTCCTGCCAGATATCAATCCCGGGGTTGGAGGTTATCGAGTCTGTACCGAGACAGAGACGGTTTCCAATGTGTCCTGCCAGCCTTGCGGCGTCAGCCTGACCAACACCGAGCCATGTGTTACTTAATGGACAGAGGCAGACATGAGCCCCGCTCCTTTCGAGGATGGAGAAATCTTCTTCTACAAGGTTCGTGCAGTGCACCAGCAGGGTCTGATCATCAAGGAGGTCCAGTGCCGCAAAATACTGCACTGCGGAAGGGAACTCCCCGCGACGGGTAAAAGAACCATCCCAGGCATTACGCTTTTCCAGGAAATCGCGAAAAATCCCGCTGTGCCTGGAAAGAAATTCCAGTTCGTCTTTTGTTTCGGAGGTGTGAATAGAAAAGAGCTGGCCATTTCGGCGACAGCGTTTTTTCAGCGCAACAAGAAGTTCGGGAGTGACGGAATAAGGGGCATGTGCAGTGACATGGCAGGTCTTCGGCAGTGCGGCAATGCGTTTTCCCGCAGCCTCTACAGCAGCCTCCACCGGTGCAATAATCTCCAGCATGCTGACAACTTCCGGCACAGCACTCTCCTCTTCCAGCCAATGAGATGGTGGGAGAGCATTCGCGATATCGCCAATCAGGACAATACCGTCATCGTACTGCCTGCGGGCCATCTCAGTGGCTGCTGCGAGGAGATGCTCTTCACTGAATTCACATCTGGCCCGTTCAGCCATGAGTTGTTCAACCCAGACAGTAAACGGCGTACCTGTCTGGGGCCGGGCCCCGCTGCCATAAGCAGAAAGTTCAAGATGACAGTGAGCATTGACCAGCCCCGGCAGAATTGCTCCGCTGTGCCGTTCGTATGCCGCACCGGCATATTGTTCCTGCAGCGGGAGCCGTCGACCGATGTCAACCACCCTCCCACTGTCGTCAAGAACAACGCAGTTGCAATCCTGCTCTGCCTCCGGGGGCAGGAGACAGATTCTGTCAGCTTCAATAATTCGCATCAGTTCCACGAGGATCAAACAAGAGAATAATCCATCAAACGCTGCGCAGGAGTAAAACCGGCATCTTCCACCAGTCGGCG
>JBFHIO010000181.1:0-4559 GCA_041596435.1 Desulforhopalus sp.
AAGCACCCTGTGAAAATTTTTGTCTGCGCGGAGAGCTTGGCGACGCCTTAGCCATATCAGCCCTCGAGAAGGTCTGCCTGCGGGAAGCGGAACATTCAACCCCCATCCGCCCCTTGCCGGCGCGGGGAAAAAAGGTGCGCTGTATCGGTGGCGAAGCCTCGTCTCTCGCCTGTGCATGGGATCTCGCGAAGAAGGGATACAGTGTGGAAATTGTTGCTTCTGAAGGTGGTACCGGTGCCGCATTGCGCGCCTGCCTGCCAGAAGGTGCTCTGGAAAAAGAACTCGCCAAAATGGAGGGGATGAATGTGCAGTTTCACACCGTCACCTCCCTGACGACAGAAGAACTTGCCACAGATGAACTCGACGCCCTCTATCTCGGTCAGGATGATTTCACCAGCGGCCTCCCTGCCGATCTGGCCTGTGATGAATTCACCCGCCAGTGCAATACCCCAAAAATTTTCACCGGTGGTGCCTCGACACAGAACCCCTTCATCACCGGGCTCTCCGATGGACGCCAGGCTGCACTCTCCATTGATCGCTTTCTGCAGAATGCATCTCTCACCACCGGCCGTTCTCCGTTACGCCACGGGCAAACCACCCTCTCCCCGGAAATAGAGGGAATTAAACACCTGCCACGAATTGCTCCTGCGGGTGACAGCTATACCGCTGAAGAGGCTGCCGCAGAGGCCGCCCGCTGCATCGACTGCCACTGCCTGCGCTGTGTTCGTGCCTGCGTCTATCTGCAGGAGTACGGAGACTTCCCGCGTAAACACGCCCGGGCCATCTTCAACAACTTCTCCATCTACCAGGGGGTTCACGGCGCCTACTCTCTCATTGATTCCTGCTCTCTCTGCCGTCAATGTGAAGAGATCTGCCCCACAGACTTCTCCATGGCGGATATCTGCCTTGATGCCCGCGAGCGGCTGGTAGAAGCCGGTGATATTCCGCCCAATGCCCACTACTTCGCCCTGCAGGAGATGCACCACGCTCAGGAAGAGACAAGCCTGCTCCGTCACGCTCCCGGCCACTCCACAAGCAAGGTCCTTTTCTACCCCGGCTGCCAGCTGGCCGCCATGCGTCCACAACAGGTATGGACTCTTTACAACTATCTTCGCGGAATCGAAGAAGAGACAGGCATCTGGCTCGACTGCTGCGGTGCCCCCGCACACTGGGCAGGCAGAAAAGCTGAGACAGAAGAGATCAACGCCCGTTTTCGTGAACGCTGGCTGAAGATGGGCAGTCCGAAAATTGTGACCGCCTGCTCCTCCTGCCTTGAACATTTCCGTGAAGCCGGTGGTCTTGAAGTGGATTCGGTATGGAACCTGCTGGTAAAATTCCCTCCAGAGGGAATCCACGCTGCAGACGTCCCTCTCGCCCTTTCCGATCCCTGCACTGCACGCTGGGACGAAGAGACAAAGGGATCGGTACGTACCCTGTTACAGGATTGCGGGCAGCAGCTCGCCCCTCTTGCAGCTTCTGGTAAAACCACCGAGTGCTGCGGTTTCGGCGGACTGATGGAAAATGCCAACCCGCAACTGGCCCAAAAAGTGATTGAAGCGCGGGTCGCCCAGTCCGAACAACCCTTTCTCACCTGGTGTGCGATGTGCCGCGACCGCCTTGCCAAAACCGGCAAACCGGTCTACCACATCCTTGACCTCATCTTCCCCTATCAGGCCATAGACCCGGCAGAACCGCCCGCCACCATCTCCGAGCGCAGATACAATCGAAGCCTGTTGCAAAAGAAACTTCTCGTTGAACTCTACGGCGAAAAAGAGCCCACCGACAAACCGTGGGACTCAATCAACATCGACATGGAGGAGGACGTGCAGTGGCTGCTCGACTCCCGCCACATTCTCGAAGATGACATTCGCCGCACTCTCGCAGCGCGAGAGGAGTCCGGCGCCTTCTTTGTCAACAGCGACGGCCGTGAGCGGGCCTCGGCAAAACTCGGCGACGTCACCTTCTGGGTGGAATACCGACGTGAAGGCAAAACGTACCATATCCTGCGGGCCTGGAGCCATCGCATGAATCTTGTTAAAGAAGGAGATCAATAATGGATCTGCGATTTATTCCCGACGATATGAACTGGAGTTGTCAGCCCTGCGGTGTACCTCTTGAAGCACGAAAGGTAGAGATCACCTATCTCAACGCCTCCTTCCGGGTGGAGTTGCCCGTCTGCCCGAAATGCGGTCGGATCATGGTTGAAGAGGATCTCGCCACCGGGCGCATGTTTGAGGTAGAACAGCTGCTGGAAGACAAGTAGACGATGAAAGCCCTCTACCTCTCTTCCCCGGTACGTGAGGCTCTGCCCGCAGCCATCCGCCCGGGTGGCCTGCAGCTCACCCGTCGACTGATGGAACTGGTCGACGTGACCGGACGCACAGTGGTGGATGCGGGTTGCGGCACCGGCGTTTCCCTCTCCCTTCTCGGCGAAGGAGGGGCGGGGACGCTGTGTGGTATAGACCTGCAGATGGATTTATTGCGGGAAGCCCACAAACGGGGGATTGTTACGGCCTGCGCTCCCATGGAACACCTGCCCCTGGCGGATAACTGCTGTGATCTGCTCCTCTGTGAATGTGCGTGGAATCTCAGCAACCGGCAGGCGAGCCTTGAGGAGTTTCGCCGCGTTCTCACGCCAGGAGGATGGCTGGTGATAAGCGACATCTTCTCCCGCAGCGGGAAAACGGCGCAGTGGCCGGTCTCCTGCTGCTTCGCCAATGCGGCCCCCCTTGCCGTCACCCGCAAACTGGTAACCGACGCCGGTTTCTCCATTGAAGCGCTGGAGGATCACACCATCCTGCTCAAGCAGACGGCGGCAGAATTTGTCTTTCAATACGGCAGTCTTGAAGGATTCTGGGAGCGGGTAACCGGCAACCGTGAATCCGCCCGGGCGGCCTGCTCTGCCGGACATGCCACCCTGCCGGGGCTGTTTCTGCTATTGGCAAAAAACAGCTCAATAAACTTTTCAGAGGCAACACCATGAGTCAATATGACAGTGACATCCTGCAACTGGCCGGTAAAGGCTACTGCTGCGCCCAAATGCTCCTGCAACTTGCCCTTGATATGCAGGGCACAGAAAATCCCGGTCTGATCCGTGCCGCGCAGGGACTTTGCACAGGCGGCGGCGATTCCGACGGCAACTGTGGAGCGCTCACCGGCGGGCAGTGCCTGCTCACCTATTATCTCGGAAAAGGTTCTCCACAGGAGAGTTCCTCTGACCGCCTGCCACTGCTGCTCTCCGAGCTGAGATCGTGGTTTGTCGAGCGCACCTCTGCATACGGCGGCACCATCTGCCATGACATTGCCCCAACTCCAGACGCATATCTATCTGTCTGCCCCGGCATTATTGGCGATATGGCAGAGAAGGTCTTTGCACTTCTCATGGCAGAAGGCATTGAGCTGAATGAACTGAAAGAGGAGCTGTAACCCCCATGGCCGTCCCCATACATACCACCTCCAGCCTCTGTCCGGTTTGCCTCAAACGTCTCCCCGCAACACTTACGCGGGAAGGGCACGAGATTCTTCTCACGAAGAACTGCCCGGAACACGGCTCTTTTTCCACTGTCGTCTGGCGGGAAGTAGATGGTGCCCCCCTCTTTGACTCCTGGCAGCGCCCTAAACTGGCGCACAAGGGTGGCAACCGGCAAACCCCGGTCAGCGACGGCTGCCCCTTTGATTGTGGACTCTGCCCCGCCCACAACCAGCGCACCTGCACGGCGCTGATTGAGATCACCTCCCGCTGCAACCTTGGCTGCCCGGTCTGCTTTGCCAGCTCCGGTGAAGGCACCCACATGGAACTGGCGGAGGTGAAAAAGATGGTGGAGAGCGTTTTCAAGGAGACCGGCGGCTGCAATCTGCAGCTCTCCGGCGGTGAACCATCAATTCATCCACAGCTGCTGGAAATTGTTCGCCATGCCGAGGAGACCGGCTTTGAATTTATCCAGCTCAACAGCAACGGGCTGCGTCTCGCCGAAGAACCCGACTTCTGTCACGAACTGAAAGAGGCTGGGCTGAGTTCCGTTTTCCTCCAGTTCGACGGCATTAACGATACGCCGTATCGCGCCCTGCGCGGTCGTCCGCTGATTGACATAAAGAAAAGAGCCATCGCCAACCTGTCCGCAGCCAACATCGGCATCGTGCTGGTCCCGGTGGTCGTACCGGAACTCAATACCTCCCAGCTGTGGGAGATTGTCCGCTTCGGACTTGAACACCAGCCCCATGTGCGCGGTGTCCACTTCCAGCCCATCAGCTACTTCGGCCGTTTTCCGGCAGAGTTCACCCCCCGGCACTTTACCCTGCCTGAACTCATGGCCGGACTGGAACAGCAGAGCGGGGGCAGAGTCCACGCAACAGATTTTGTGCCGCCCGGCTGCGAGCACGCCCTCTGCTCCTTCTCCGCCAAATATATCACGCAGACCGACGGCAGCCTCACCCGCCTCGGCAGCGGCAGCTCCTGCGACTGCTCGCCGCAACCCGCTTTGCAGGGTGCAATTAAATCCATCGGTGTCACCGCCCGCCAATGGAGCAGCCCCGACACACTGGATACACATCCGACAGAC
>JBFHIO010000182.1:0-4549 GCA_041596435.1 Desulforhopalus sp.
AGCCATCACCTCTTTTGCCAGTTTACGCAGAGCAGCAGCAGTTTCCGCCGCACCCTCTTTCTTGATGAGTTCTTCATAAAGCGGACCGTTGGCAGCCCGTTTCTCTTTCTGCAGGGCGATATCTTCTTTCCACTGCTCGTCGGTGGCGTATTTGAGGATTGCATCTGCAACCTTTCCAAATTCGGCGTTATTCTTCACCGCATTCTCAGCCTGCTTAAGCACAGCTACAGCCCCATCGATATCACCCAGTTCATCGGCCATTCTGGTCGCAACGGTGACAATTTTACCGGCGTTGTTTTCATAGCTGACGGCTTTTTTATAGATAGCAGCCATCATCGCTTTGTCGCCGAGGCTTTCTTGTACAAAGCCGGCCAGTTTAGTGAGATCATCACCGGAAGTAAGCATCTCCTGCGCCTTGTTGAAGAGAACTTTTGCGTACTCTTTATCTCCAAGGGTCGTAGCGGCAGCTTTGGCCAGGCCACCCATATCAAGACCGGAAGGAATCTTCTCTTCAGCCTCTTTGAAAAGTTGAACGCCGAGATCACTTTTCGGAAAAAGATCCGCAGCAGCTGCTGCGATGGCAGCGAAATCATCTCCTGTCTTACATGCATTTACTGCAGAGGAAAGGACATCCTGAGCCCCGGCCTCATCTCCAAAATCTTTAGCAAGCCCCTTCGCCAGTTCAGCGAAGTCGGCTGGAGTCTTGCACTGCTCTTTACCTCTGGCAGAAATCTGTGCAGCAAGATCCTTGTCACCAAGAGCATCATTAATTTTCTGGGCAAGAGCGAGGAACTGTGCGGCCTTCTGCACCTTGTCAGCAGCACCTTCAAAAAGCTCGCGGGCTGTATCTTTGTCACCATCTGTGGCACAGGCCTCAGCCATGGCAATCATGTCATCAGCAGAGTTACAGGCCCCTTTGGCCTGTTCAAAATATTCTGCGGCTTTGGCATCGTCACCGAGAATCTTCTTCGCACCAATTGACATTGCAAGAAAATCCTGCGCAGAACCCGCCCAGTCAGCACCCTCTTCATATACTTCTTCTGCCCACTCTTTATCGCCAATCTCAAGGGCTCCAAGGGCAACTTTTACGTAATCCGGAGTCTCCTGACAGTCGTCATACAGTTCTTCAAGTTCTTCTTTCGTGGCCATCTTGCTACCTCGTTATTGAATTAAACTGCTCGCCGCCGTCCGGAACAAATGAACGGCACTTCATTTCTATCACCCTTCTGATTAGAATAACGACCAAACTTTGTCAATACTTCAGCGGAAAATAGTACATATATCAACCATTTTACCACGCTATTTACAGCATGTTTTCTGTTCAAGCAATCCGGGATAGTGTATGCTCTCTGCCATGAACAAACTCGTCAGTCATCTCTTTTCATTTCAGTTTCGCATCTTCATCGCCACGACCCTCATTTCGACGATTTTTGTCACCGCTGCCGGCTGGGTGGGATACCACCAGGCGCACCGGGTAGTCATGGCGCAGCTGGGAATGCACGCCGCAGATGTCGGCACAAGACTCACTGCAACTGTTGAGACTCCGCCAGCCACAAGACCGGATCATCTTTTCCCGAAAGAAGAAAAAATTGTCGCGGCTGTCCTCAACAGGGAAAGAAAAGCTACCACCCTCCTCAACACGCAGAGCCCGCCCAGGCAACCAGCAGACGACTTATTGCTTCTTGCCTTCACCCGGCTTGAAGCCTCTGGACGAAACCAGGATGTAATAACCTTTGCCCACCGTAAATGGTTTGCCTTTCAGCGGCCTCTCTCCGAGGGTCGGCTCATCATCGCCGCTTTTCCTGCCGAAAAGTGGTTCGATCAGCTCCTCGTCATCCAGAAGATCACCATCAGTTTCATTATCGCCATCCTTCTCCTTACCGCCCTGCTCAGCATGCTGCTCGCCCGCAATATCATGAAGCCGCTGCTCACCCTGCGCAAAGGAATTGACCGTATCGGCATCGGCGACCTCTCCTACAGAGTTGATATCCATCAGCCGGATATCGCCCGCGACCTTGCCCTCTCCTTCAACAAGATGGCGGACTCTCTTGAGAAGAGTCTCATTGAGGTGAAAAACACCCACGCCGAGCTGCAGGAGAAAGAGAAGCTCGCCGCCGTCGGCAAAATGACTGCCGGAATTGCCCATGAGATCAAAAATCCCCTTGGGATTATCCTCGGTTCCACTCAGGTCGTGCTCGACACAAAGCGCCCATGGGAGATGCGGGAAAAAGCAGCCAGTTTTATCATGGACGAGGTCGTACGGCTCGACAACACCCTCAAGGCCTTCCTGGATTTTGCCCGGCCAGCCACCCCGGTCCTCACTGAAATCAACCTCAACGAGGTCTTTGAGGAAACGCTGACCGCCATTGAGGAGCGTTATCGGGAGGAAGGGTATACCATCCACCGTAACTTTCAGCGTAATTTACCTTTAATGGAAGCCGATCCCGGCCAGATGCGACAGATTCTGATGAATATTCTCCTCAACGCCTTCAACGCCATGCCGGACGGCGGCGCGGTAATCATCAGCATCCGCTCGGAGAAGGAACCGGAGATGGGGCTCGAAGACAGCGGTCGCCACGGCGACAAGCGCTTTATCTCCACTCGTAATCCCTTCACTGTAGCGCGCGACTGGCTGATCATCAATATCAGTGACGTCGGCCGCGGCATGAAACCGGAGATGGTGGGAAAGATACTCGACCCTTTCGTCTCCTTTTCCGACGACGGTATTGGTCTCGGACTCTCTATTGTTTCTCAACTCGTCAAATTGCATCGCGGCCACATGAAAATTGACAGTGAGCCCGGCAGTGGCACAACCTTCACCCTCTATTTTCCGTGCATCCTCAAAGAGGCTGAACAGATCATCAACACTTAAGAAACCATGTCTAAATTACTCCTTGTGGAAGACGAAACCCGCATGCGGGAGGTGATCAAAATGCTCCTCTCTGACCTTCCACTCACCATTTTAGAGGCCAGCGACGGTCAGGAAGCACTGGATATTTTTTCTTCGGAGACAGTGCAGATGGTGATTACCGACCTCAAACTGCCGAAGATTGGCGGCATGCAGGTGTTGAAGACTATCAAAGAGCAGAGACCGGATGTACCGGTGGTGGTAGTAACCGCCTTCGGTTCCATTGACAACGCCGTCGAGGCTATTCACGAAGGTGCCTACGACTACGTTACCAAACCTTTCACCGAAGACAAGCTGCGCTCCTGTGTCGAGAAGGCACTTCAGGTCTCGCGTCTCACCTCGGAGGTGCAGTATCTGCGCAAAGAGATCGCCGGCAAATACACTTTTGACAACATCATCGGTAACTCCGAGGAGATCTGCGAAATTCTCCGCCTTGCCGGTGAGGTAAGTAAAATTGACACCACGGTTCTACTGCGCGGCGAATCCGGCACCGGCAAGGAGCTCCTCAGCCGGGCAACTCATCTCAACAGCCCGCGGGCTGCCCTGCCCTTTCTCCCGGTCAACTGCGCAGCCATCCCCGCGACCCTGCTTGAGGCGGAACTCTTTGGCTATGAAAAAGGGGCCTTCACCGGAGCTGCCCAACAGAAAAAAGGCAAGTTTGAGATCGCCTCCGGCGGGACTCTGTTTCTTGATGAAATCGGTGACATGGAGCTGGATGTACAGTCCAAGTTCCTGCGGGTACTGGAGTCGAAGAATATTGAACGTCTCGGCGGCACGCGTATCATCCCCATTGATGTCCGTATCATCGCCGCCACCAACAAAGATCTCGAAGCAATGGTGACCGAGGGCAGCTTTCGTGAAGACCTCTACTACCGCCTCAGCGTCTTCCCCATCCACATTCCGCCGCTGCGCGAACGCCGTGATGACATTGAACCTCTCTGCAACTATTTTATCAAAGAGTTCAGCGAGGCCTTCGGCCGTCGGCCGCCTGTCTTCTCCGACAAGGTGCTGGAGCTCTTTCAGAGCCACCCCTGGAACGGCAACATCCGGGAACTGCGCAACGTATTGGAACGGGCAATGATTCTCAGCAAAGGCGACCGTATCACCACCGCCCATGTCATTCTCAGCGGTGGTCCGGTGGCAAAGCCGGTGGATAATATGGGAGCCCAGCAGATGGTAGAGCAGCTGGTGCGCCGTCACCGTGTCGGACTTGATGAACTCGAGAAACGCTACATTCATTTTGCCATGGAAGAGTCCGGCCATAATGTTTCCCGTGCTGCCCGCCTGCTCGGCCTGTCCCGTGCTACACTGCGTTATCGCCTTGATAAAATCGATGAGAAACAGGCCAGTAAAAATTTGCGGGGAAAGGACTGATCTGGCTTTTTCTTCTCTGGCCAATGTTCTAAAAAGCCTTATCTTCAAGGTGCCCTTCAATCATTGATAGATATCCAGGCCCGGCGCGGCCTCTCTCTTACCCGGATTCCGCATGAAAGATTATTATGCCATTCTTGAGCTCTCCACCAGTTGTACTGAAGATGAAATTCGCCATCAATATCGCAAGCTGGCCATGCGCTGGCATCCCGACCGAAACCCCGATGATCCACGGGCAGAAGAGAAGTTCAAGGAGATCGCCGAGGCCTA
>JBFHIO010000183.1:0-4548 GCA_041596435.1 Desulforhopalus sp.
ATTAGAGGCAAAATCGCAGAGGACGTAATATCCCATGCTCTCTTTTTTGATAAGATAGGCAAGCTTTTTCAGCCCCCACCTGTTGGTTTCAATAACCGTTCCGCCCTCAGATGTAATGATCTCAGTGACGTAATTTATAACACGATTAATCTCTTCTTCACCGGCGTTTGGCCGAATGATGAAGACAGTTTCATACCTGCGCATGATTTCCTCCTCGTGGACTCATGTATTTTTGCGGATATTCCGCATTGGTGGCTCTCTCGCTTGATTGGAAAGAGTAAGAAGGATGCGATGCCTGCTGGCCATCGCGGAAGTACAGGTTGTCGGGGAAGGGGCAACAAAAGACATCACTCATTCTCTTTAAGAACAACCTTGGAAAACAAAACGAATAATTCTACGAAAAAAAGGTCGTGAAGTCAACCTGTAAAAAAAATACTTTATACTTTGTTTTTCTGCTTTGCAGCCTTCTCCTCTGCTTTGATCTTTTCCCACTGGCGGGCGAGGTCCTCTTCGCTCTCCCAGGCTGTGCCGGCAAAGACATGCGGGTGACGGCGAACCAGCTTTTCGTCAATTCCCCGGACCACGTCGGCAAAGGTGAAGTCTCCATCATCTTCGCCGATACTGCTGAGCATCAGAATCAAATAAAAGACATCACCCAGTTCTTCGCAGGTATTTTCTGCATCCTGGTTTTCGATGGCTGCGATCAGTTCTGCTGTTTCCGCTTTTACGTATTTCAGCAGCGACTGCGTGGTCTGTTTGCGATCCCATGGACAGCCGTTTTCACTTCGAAGGCTGTTGATTGTCTTAATTAATTTAGAGATGTCTGTGTTGTGCATGAATTTTCCTGAAATTATAACGTGTTGTAATTACATGTTTCCCCTGATAGAAGTGATACAATGCAATAAATACTGTTTGACTTAAAATGAAGCAATTATTAAAAAAAATTTATGATTATTTAATCGGTATTGCATATTAATCCGGAAATCGGGAAAATATAAATGCAAACCTCACTGCAGGGGACCTTGAAACAGCTTGTATTTCGTCCATATCTGAGGCTCAGGATAAAAATTCATCGCAGGCCTGTGATTAATATCGGCGTCTGGCACTTGCCTCCGATGATAAATTTTTGACTGGAACGAAGATGATGGGCGAAAGACTGATCGCTTAATATCCCCTGTAATCTGCGAAGCCTCATTCTGGCAGAGATTCCGAGTGCCATTTGATCCATAAACTGAATCCACCCCCGGGAATCGGGGAAACAATTCTGCTTTGAAGCACGAGGGTATAATAAAAAGGAGGGGAGGACAAGCGTGGAACAACAGGTTAAGGTGTTTTCAGAGGAAAAGCGCAATACTAAAGAACGTGGTGGACAGAAAAGATTAAAAGAAAAACACAAAGATATTGCACGGATAGACCAGGAATCAAAAAGAACTCATGGCTGGTATGTGCGAGTACGGTTTGAGGGGAAAACCTACTCAAAGTTCTTTTCGGATCGGAAGTGTGGCGGGCGTAATTCAAGCCTTCTCTCCGCAATCAGCTGGAGGGATAAGACAGAAAAAAAACTTGGCAAAATGCGGACCAACAAGCATGTCGTTACCGTGAGCAGTTCCGGTACCGGAGTCGTGGGTGTGCGGTTGAATGAAAAGCTTGCCCGTTATGAGGTGAGCTGGGTGACTCCGCTGGGGAAACAGGGCAAGACCTCTGTCTCAATAAGCAGGCACGGTAAAAAAGCTGCATTTGAAAAGGCATGTGCCATTCGCCAGGAACGTGAACAGGAACGTCTTGCAAGCGGGAATTAGCACTTGGATAGAGGTTTTGCCAGCGAACAGACTCCTTCTGTTTTTCCAATATTTAACGAATTTTTCTTGACAGAAACGTCCATATTTGGTCTTATGCTCAGTTCTCGAATTTATTTACTGTGCTTAATGAAAAAAGCGCTGATCTGTTACTTAAATGAGGTCTATATATGTATGCGATAATTCGTACCGGTGGAAAACAGTATCAGGTTGCCTGTGGCGATCAACTCCGTGTTGAAAAGCTTGAAGGCAATATTGGTGACTCTGTTGATCTTGCCGATGTTCTTCTCGTCGCTGACGGTGAAAATGTTACTGTAGGGCAGCCTGTTCTTGAAAATGCAAAAGTTACTGCAAAAATTGCTGAGCAGGGACGCGACAAGAAAATCATTGTTTTCAAGAAAAAGAAACGGAAAGGCTATCGTCTCAAGCAAGGCCACAGACAGTCTTACACCGCATTGAAAATTGAAGCTATTTCTCTGTAAAGAGACAAGATAAAACAATGCGTCGGCTGCTGGTCGGCGGGACGAAGGAGTAAGTTATGGCTCATAAGAAAGCAGGCGGAAGTTCAAGAAACGGTCGCGACAGTGCCGGCCAGCGGCGTGGAGTAAAACGTTTTGGTGGTCAGGTTGTAAAGCCGGGAAATATCCTGGTTCGTCAGGTTGGAACTAAAATTCATCCGGGCACCAACGTTGGTTGTGGCAGGGATTACACTCTGTTCGCTCTCGTTGACGGAGTTGTAACCTTTGAAGAGTTCGGTAAAAACAAAAAACGTGTCAGTGTTTATCCTGTCGCGTAATTGCCGATCTGTTCAGCTCTGAAGAGTGTTTATGCTCTGAGCGTATTGCCTGGTCATCATATTTGGTGGCCGGGCTTTTTTATTTTTCCTTGGGGTGTTGACCATGTCGTTTATTGATGAAGCAAAGTTTTATGTGAAGGCTGGAGATGGGGGAAACGGCTGTGTCAGTTTCCGTCGGGAGAAGTTTGTCCCCAAAGGTGGTCCTAATGGTGGTGACGGTGGCCGGGGTGGCGACGTTATCCTTGTTGCGACCTCAGCACTGAACTCTTTGCTTGATTTTAAATTCAAGTCCCACTTCAAGGCGGAACGGGGAGCACATGGCAAAGGGAGCGACATGCACGGGAAGGGTGGAAAAGACTGCCTTGTGAAAGTGCCGGTCGGTTCTATTATCAGAGATGAGGAAACGGGTGAGGTTGTTGTTGACCTCTCTGAAGATGGTGCCCGTTTTGTCATCAGCCACGGTGGAGCAGGGGGACTTGGCAACCCTCACTTCGCGAGTGGAACCAACCGCACCCCCCGCCAGTCAACGAATGGTGATCTCGGTGATGAGCAGTGGCTGCGAATAGAACTGAAACTTCTTGCTGACGTTGGTCTCGTTGGATTGCCCAACGCCGGGAAGTCGACACTCCTGTCAAAACTCAGCGCTGCCAATCCGAAAATTGCCCCCTATCCTTTCACGACCCTTGAACCTCAACTCGGGGTTCTGCACCACAAGTATTATGCGTCCTGCATCATTGCTGATATCCCCGGTCTTGTTGAGGGTGCCCACCAGGGCGTAGGCCTTGGTGATACCTTTTTGCGGCATGTGGAGCGCACCAGCATCCTTCTGCATGTGCTTGACATGTCCGATGAGAAGGCGATCGAGAATTATGAGATCATTTCTCGGGAGCTGGCACTCTATAAAGAGGAGCTTGCTGAACGTACCCAGATACTGGTATTGAATAAGAAAGATCAAATGATTCCTGAGATTGAAGAGGAGTTGCTGCACTACTTCAAGCCTCTCAACCCAAACGTACTGCTGATCTCCGGAAAAACAGGCGAGGGTCTGGAAGAACTCAAGGAATTGCTCTGTACAACTCTTGAAAGTAAACGAATGGCGGAGCAGGAAAAACAGAAAGAGGAAAATCTCTCGGCAGGTTTGGACCTCGCTGAATGACAAAAAGGTAAGGAATGGACAACGAAGAGAATTACTCCCGTCGTCAACCGCTTCTCAATGCCGCGAAACGGGTGGTGGTGAAGGCGGGCAGTGCTGTCCTCACTGCCGAGGATGGCCTTGATATGAAGGTTGTCAATGGACTGGCTCGTGGCATTGCCTCTCTGCAGGATTCTGGCCGGGAGGTGATTTTTGTCACCTCGGGTGCAGTTTCTGCCGGAAAGCGCAAGGTGCATTTCCCGGGGGCGAAGCCTCTCTCCATGCGTCAGAAGCAGGCTCTTGCGGCCATTGGACAGTCCGGTCTGATGCATGACTATTCTGAGGCCTTTGCGCTTCACGGCAAAATTATTGCCCAGATTCTTCTCACTCACTCAGACCTCGCCAGCCGCAGCCGTTATCTCAACGTTCGCAATACCATCCATACCCTGCTTGACAACGGCATCATCCCCATCCTTAATGAAAATGACACAGTTTCAACCCGCGAGCTGAAATTCAGTGATAATGACAACCTTGCTGCCCTGATCTGCAATCTCCTTGAGGCTGATCTGTACATCAGCCTCACCGATGTTGACGGTCTCTTTGACAGTAATCCCTCGCTTCATCCTGAAGCAAAACCGATTCGACTTGTTCTCGAAGTAACCCCCCGGATTTTTGCAATGTGCGGCAGCAGTAAAAGTACAGTGGGCACCGGAGGTATGGCGACCAAGGTGCGTGCTGCACAGACCGTGGCGACAGGAGGGGGCAGTTCGGTTATTGCTCCGGGGAAAGAGGTCGATGTGCTGCAGCGGATTTTTGCAGGGGAA
>JBFHIO010000184.1:0-4530 GCA_041596435.1 Desulforhopalus sp.
CCCGGACTGTCAGCACTCACCCCGCAGTGCAGGATATCTCGCGCACGCACGTCCTCAAGAGTCCAGGCGCCAGCGGTGGAAGAGAAGAGAACAAGACAGGTGAAAAAGAGGGTAAAATATTTCATAGAGGTATCCCTGCAGAATTTTAAAGAAGTGATTCTGGAGAATACCAGGCCGCGCCGAAGCTGTCCACGGAAAGACAGATTGCCGCTTGCAAATCCCCGCAGATCTGTTACTTCTCCACCTCAAATCCCCTTTCATTTACAGGAGCCGTGCATGGCTGAACAATCCCCCCGCTTCATCGCTGCAGAAATCCTTACTCAACTCTTCGCCTCCCGCCAGTCAGTAAAGGCCATCTTCGATCGACTGACCTCCCGCGCCCGTCTCACCGCGCGGGACCGCGGCCTGTGCCGGGAACTGGTATACGGCGTCCTGCGCCACCGCCAGAACCTCGACCGAGCTCTCGTCCTGCTCTCCTCCACTCCGCTGAAGAAAATCGATCCCTTCCTGCGCACAGTCCTCGCAGTGGGCCTCTACCAGATTTTCTTCCTCGACCGCATCCCCGAATCGGCGGCAGTGAATGAGGCAGTGAACAGTTGTCGGGCAAAACGAAAACCACCGGTACCAAAACGGCTGCAGGGCTTCGTCAATGGAGTACTGCGCTCAGCCGTACGCCGCAAGGAAGAGTTGCAGGAGAAGATGCTGAGAGACGACAACGGGCAGCTCATCCTCAACCATCCGCAATGGCTCACTGATCGATGGCGCAAACGCCTCGGCGAAGAGAAGACCATAGAGATATGTACCGTCGACAACGCCCTGCCTCTGCTCACTCTGCGCATCAACAGCGGTAAGATTGATCGCGACAGCTACGCCGCTCAACTCGCCGCAAAGGGCATCGCCGTCCGTCCCGGCCAATTTTCACCAGACGCCCTGCTGCTCCCCAATGGCGCGGTGGTGGAAGAGCTTCCCGGCTATGCCGATGGTTTCTTCCAGGTGCAGGACCAGGCAGCGCAGCTCGCCAGCCGCCTTCTCGCCCCCTTTACGGCTACCACCTGCCTTGATGCCTGCGCCGGGCTGGGCGGCAAAACCGGCCACATCCTGCAGCTCTTCCCGCAAAGCGCCGTCCACGCCGTAGAACCTGAACCCTTTCGGGCAGAAAAACTGCAGGCCCTCGCCAGCCCGCGCCTCACCCGATACACTGTTGACCTGCTCACCCTTGACCCGCACTCCCTGCCACCCTGCGAACGCATCCTGGTTGATGCCCCCTGCAGCGGTCTCGGAGTTCTCGGGCGCCAGCCGGATATCCGCTGGAACCGTCGCCCCGAGGACGTTACCGTCTGGCAGAAACAGCAGCTCGCACTGCTCAGCCGTGCCGCGCTCTTTGCTGCCGATAACGCAGTGCTGGTTTACGCCACCTGCTCCACCGAACCAGAGGAGGATGAAGAGGTGGTGAAGCTGTTTCTTGCCAGCCACCCCGAATTTCATCTCACCAACGCAGCCTCCATTCTGCCGCAAAACGCCAGGGGACTGACTCGCGGCGACTTCTTCGCTCCGCTGCCGCAGGAGGAGATTGACGGCTTCTTTGCCGCCCGGCTCACCAGGGGTAGAGTTTGAGGTGAATTTTCTTTCCAGGAAAGAAACCGTAACCCGGTGACAACCTTGAAAATCCACAAAAATGCATTAAATTTGATCCGTTATTTTTTCAATTTTATTTATAAAGGAGCCAAAAATGGCAGAAATAAAAAGCACAATGGAGATGGTTCTCGCGCGCGCCTCACACCTTGCAACCAATGCACCCGCAGTCCCTGACAACGAAGAATCGATGAAAATCGGCATGCACCTCGCCGCCGAATTCATGGCTGGACGGAGTGAGAATCCTCTCGCCGGACTGGAAGATCAGCCCTCTGAGAAACAGGAGGACATCCGTCGGGGAGCGGTACAGGTTCTCCTGCGCAACGTCGTCCTGCCACGGGACGAGCAGTTGCGCGAGACGTCAGAACAGGCACTGCATGCACTGCAACTCCTCGGCGGCGACGACAAGACAACAATCGCCATTCAGGAGCTGGATCAGATCCTTGGTCAATACAACAAACATCTGGAGCAGTCGCAGCAGCAGCTTGATGACGCCATCAAGGCTCAGCTCAAGCAGCAGGCCGTGGCGCGTGGAATGAACCTCAATGATGAAGATCTTAATCCGGCCATGCACCCTCAATACGCTGAAGAGCTGCACAAACTGCAGACTGAACTCAACGGTCAATACAACGACGCAATGGATGAGCGGAAACAGACCATAGGAAGCGGCTTCGGGCTCAATTGATATCTCATTCCCGAACGCAACAACGAGGGTAGACAATGAATTACAGTAAACGAATCGAAAAACTGCAGGCCAGCCTGCGCGGTAAAAAACTCGGCGGGCTGCTTATTGCCCAGCCTGAAAACCGTCGTTATCTCAGTGGCTTTCGCGGTGGAGACAACGGCATCCAGGAGACCTCCGGCGTGCTGCTCATCCCTTCCAAAGGGAAACCGCATCTGATTACCGATTCCCGCTTTGAGCTGGCAGCGCAGCAGGAGAGTCCAGATTTTGAGGTCCATGTATACCGCAAAAGGCTCCCCGAGTTTCTCAAAGAACTGCTCGGAGAACTCGACATTACACAACTCGGCTTCGAAAGCGGCTACACCCTGTACTCCTTCGCAAAAAACCTTGAAGAGACCCTGAAGGATGTCAAACTTTTCCCGCTCACCAATACCATAGAAGACATGCGTATTATCAAGGATGAGGAGGAAATAGAGCTGCTCCGCAAATCGGTTCTGCTCAACGAAAAGGTCTTTGAGCAGGTATACGATTCCATGCTCGAATGCAAAACCGAAGTGGATGTGGCTATCGCTGTTGAAACTACCATGCGCCGCATGGGAGCAGAGAGCCCGAGCTTCAGCACCATCGTCGCCTCCGGCGAACGCGGCGCCCTGCCCCACGCCATCCCCTCCACGCAAAAGCTGCAGAGCGGCAAGTCTCTGACCATCGACATGGGTCTTATCCTCGACGGCTACTGCTCGGATATGACCCGTTCCTTCTGCTACGGCAAGCCCGATGAGACCTATCTGGAAATCCACCGCGTCGTTCGCAAGGCACAGCTCGCCGGTATTGAAGCAATTCGTGCCGGAGTGACAGGAGCAAGCGTGGACAAGGTCGCGCGCCAGGTAATTGAGGATGCCGGCTACGGCAAATATTTCGGCCATGGACTGGGCCACGGAGTGGGTCTTGCCATCCACGAAGAGCCGCGGCTCTCCCGGCTGAACAACAAAAAACTGAAGGCGGGAATGATTGTTACAGTAGAACCAGGCATCTATATCCCGGAATGGGGAGGCATCCGCCTTGAAGACATGGTCGTCGTACGTGAGGACGGCTGTGAACGCCTTAACACCAACGACACATGGCTCAACGTCTGACAGGAGAGAACATGCGACAGTTTGTAATTGATGAACTCAGCCCCATGGAGCTGGAAAATATTGACTCCTGGTTGAAGCGCAACATACAGCCGGGACCGATGAACGGTCTCTACTGGCTCCTTCTTGAAGAGGAGCACCTTGATGAAGCGCAACTCGGTGAAGAGCATAAAGAACACGGCCCGTGGTATATGGCCGTGGAAGTAACAAGAAAAGATGTGCGTTTTGAATTACTCGTACGCAGTAAAACCAACCTGCACTGCACCTGCATCGCCCAGGCCTCCTCGAAACAGCGGAAGGTGATGCTGGATATGATTGACCGCCTCGTTGAAGAAGAGATGATCCGGGCATAGACAAGAACATCCCGCCCGGTATCATTCCTCTTTTCCAAAGGTCTCCGCGCCTGACGACAGGTGCGCCTGTTCCACCATGGTTTCAAGGCGCACCAGCCGTCGATCGACCTCGCGCAGCTCGCGCACCGTCTCGGAAAGCACTCTACCGTTCCCCTCACAACCGCTGGTCGAGTTACGGGTACACCGCTGGCGAACCAGTTCGCTCATGCTGACCCCCTCCTGCTCCGCCTCTTCCATAAGGAACGCCTTGAAGTCCGGCGGGGCAAGGATGGTTATTCGTTCCGTGTGTGTTGCCATTCTCCCCTCTCTCAAAATCTTAGAATCTCCTGCAAAAAAGGCGGAAAAATCCCGCTTCTTCCGTAGATTTCTCCGCCTTTTTTTGTCTCCTGATTACGCGGTGACGGTTGCTCGCTGGGATGTCTTCTCACGAGGGTTAAACGTGGAGATCTGCTGCAACTGTTCCAGCAGTTCTTTTTCTCGTGCGCTGAGTGATTCCGGCACCGCAATCTCAAGACGCACCAACAGGTCGCCTGCACCACTCCTCCGTTTTTTCAGGCCTTTGCCCCGCAGCCGCAAAACTCGGCCGTTCTGTGATCCGGGGGGAATCGTCAGCTGCACACTGCCACTGATCATCTGTACTGGCACCTTCGCCCCGAGGGCTGCCTCTGTGAAGGAAATCGGCACGGTAGTTTTCAGATCATGGCCCTCCACACTGAAGGTGGGATCCGGCAAA
>JBFHIO010000185.1:0-4523 GCA_041596435.1 Desulforhopalus sp.
AGTCACCTTCGCCGCCCGCCTCCGCTCTCATCTCCACCCCGATCGAGAGTCAGGGGCAACGTTCAATCTGAAAGCCAAAACGCTTGATATCAGCAGTGGAGGAATGCGCATCTTCACCCCGGCCCTGCTGACCGAACATTCCCTGATAGAGTTTTCCTTCGGTCGAGACTTTCCCTCCAGTCTGAATCACGCCATGGGACAGGTACAGTGGTGCAACAAACAAATTGATGAACCCGGCTACCAGGTTGGCATATCCTTTACAGAAGGAAAGGCCAGCCATGCCATGGAGAGATATCTCAAAGAGATCCTTCACTGATCTGGCAGGCAGATTTTTCGAGACATGGGATTTCCCTTCAGTCGCTCCGATTTACACCTCTCTTCGCCCTCCTTCCAATGTTCGTTCTTCTACACAGCCCCTTTATCCATCATTTTTTTCACCATCCAGACCAGCAGAATTACCGGGACGCCCATAACCGCAGTGCTGAGGAAAAACCCACTGTAGCCGATACCTTCGACAATCGTTCCTGAATACCCTCCGACCACTTTGGGTATCAGCGTCATCAATGAACTGAAGATCGCATACTGCACTGCAGTAAAAGAGACCCCCGTCAGGCTGGAGAGGAAAGCGACAAAGGCGGTGGTGGCAATTCCTGCGGCAAGATTGTCCGCTCCAATAACCGCATAAAGCTCCATACTTTGAAAGCCCGCCGCAAAATCAGCCCCTGAAAAAGAGGTGAGAAAGGCAATTTGAGCATCAACTGAAGCAAGCAGCATGAAGAGGAGATTGGTCAAAGAGGAAAGTACCGCGCCGAGCATGAGGATGGAGTACACACCGTAGCGAAGGGTAAGCAGACCACCGAGGAAACCGCCAAGCAGCGTCATGAGCAGACCGAAGGTCTTCGCTGCTGTGGCAATCTGTGTCTTGCTGTATCCCATATCAAGGTAAAAAACGTTGGAAATAACCCCGAGAACTATATCTGAAAGACGATAGAAGCCAATGAGCAGCAGCAGAGTCAAAGCGACTTTTGTCCCGTAACGGGTGAAAAAGTCGAGAACAGGGTCAACATAACTGAGCCTCACCATCTCCTTTTTCACAACTCCGAAACGAATCAACATCATCGCAACTCCGCTGGCAAGAAGAAGACTGAACGAAAAGCGCAGAATCTCAAAAAGAAATTGAGCAACTCCCCGCTCAAAAGAGACGGCATTCTTCAGCAGAGCACCTCCGTAAAAAAAGGAGACGGCAAAAGCAGAAACGCAGAGCAGAAAAAAAATAATAATCTGTCGATACTCTCCGGCGCCGAATTTGTTTTGCACTGATCTTTCCACGACGGGTTCCGGGATGCATAAAGTGGTACAGATGCCAACCCCCATCAACGCCGCCATGGCAAGATACGTAACCTGCCAGGATCCATAATCATAATGCGCAGCACTGGTACCAAGGTTGTCGGCAAGGAAAAGCGAACCGGCACCGGCAGCAATCATGCCAATACGGTATCCGGCGATATACATGGAGGAGAGAAAAGCCTGCAGATAAGCCTCTGCAGATTCTATGCGATAGGCATCAATGACAATATCCTGGGTGGCGGAAGAAAATCCGAGTGCCACTGCGGCGAAGGCCATCATCACAAGAGAGAGCTGTCTGCCATCCTGCGGATTGATAAACGACATGCCGACAATAGAAAGAGCCACCGCAAACTGTGCAATGAGCATCCATGCCCGTCTCCGTCCGAGACGGGCGGTGAGCACCGGTAACGGCAACAGATCCACCAGCGGCGCCCAGAGGAATTTAAAAGAATACCCCAGAGCCGCCCAGGAAAAAAAGGTCACGGATGATTTTTCTATTCCCGCTTCTCGTAACCAGACAGACAGCGTTGAAAAGATAAGCAGGATAGGCAGTCCCGCCGAAAAACCAAGAAAGAGCATCGCCCACGCTTCCCGCCGCAGCCAGTTTTTCATTACTCCGGGCCTGCGTTCTGCCTTCACCTTACGCGTTATCATCTTCTCTCTCGCTGTCTTGTAATTTCCGAGGTTTACGGGTATTTTAAGGGGTTTACACAAATTGCAGAAATTACACCAACCTCCACGAAAAATCATCTGGCAAATCAATGGAAAACACTATCCGTATTCACAACACTCTCAGTGGGAAAAAAGAGATTCTCATCCCCATCGAACCCGGTCACGTTAAAATATACGTCTGCGGCATAACCTCCTACGACTACTGCCACATCGGCCACGCCCGCTCTACGCTGGTGTTTGACATGGTGGTAAAATACTTGCGTTATCGCGGGTATAAGGTGACATTTGTACGTAACTTCACAGATATCGATGACAAGATTATTGCCCGTGCAGCTGAACAGCATACCACACCCCACGAGCTCGCCGAGCGTTTTATCAAAGAGTTTTACACCGATATGGACGGACTGGGAGCCGATCGCCCCACCTTCGAACCACGGGCTACTGAAAATGTACAGGAGATGATCCAGCTCATCGCCGAACTGGTGGAACAGGGTAAAGCCTATCCCGCCGGCGGCGACGTTTACTATGCCGTAGAAAACTTTTCGGGATACGGGAAGCTCTCCGGCAGAAATCTTGAGGATATGCGTGCTGGAGCACGTATTGCAGTAAATGAGCAGAAGAAAAATCCCCTTGATTTTGTCCTTTGGAAGGGAGCTAAACCCGGAGAACCAAGCTGGGAAAGTCCCTGGGGTCCCGGACGACCAGGCTGGCATATTGAATGCTCCGCCATGAGCCGCAAATATCTTGGTGAGACCTTTGACATCCACGGCGGCGGACAGGATTTAATCTTCCCTCACCATGAGAATGAAATAGCCCAGAGCGAGGGGGCAAATCACAAACCGTTTGCCAATCTGTGGATTCACCACGGCTTTGTGACCATCAAGGATGAGAAAATGTCGAAATCACTCGGCAACTTCCTCACCATTCGAGACGTACGTGAACACTACGACCCTGAAGTATTGCGCTTTTTTGTTTTTTCAACACAATACCGCAATCCCCTCGACTTCTCCGAAACGGCGCTGAAAGAGGCCTCCAGCGGGCTGGAGCGACTCTATCATACCGCCGCCGACTGCGATGCTCTGGCTTCACGCCCGGTGAGTGAAACAGGGAAAAGCGCCATCAACGACAAGGTATGGCAAAGAATGAAAACCCTGGAGAAACGCTTTCTCGAAGCAATGGACAACGATTTCAATACTGCCCAGGCACAGGGAATCTTCTTTGATACCAGTAAGAGTCTCGGCAAGGCATTGCGCTCTCTCCCTGAAACACCGCTGGCTGCCGACGTACAGAAAATCTGTGGCTGCATGGATAAGATGAGAAAACTCGCCGCAGTCATGGGCCTGTTACAGACAGACCCTGACACCTGGCTGAAGGCTCGGGAAAGTGAACGTGCTGCCGGAATCAAAATCAGCCCTGAGGAAATTGAGGCAAAGATCAAAGAACGCCTTGCGGCCCGTACGGCAAAAGACTGGGCAAAAAGTGATGAAATTCGAGACCTTCTTCTGGCTCAGGGGGTTGTCCTCAAAGACAGCGCTGACGGCACCACATGGAGCCCGAAATAAGAATATCTGAATCTCGTTTCCAAAATATTTTTCATAAAAAAGGCGCCGTTCCTGTAACAGGAACGGCGCCTTTTTTAGTCTTGGAATAACAGTCTTAAAGCATCAAACGAGCTTCTTACCGGTAATTCTCTCAACAGCCTCTTCATAACGGGCCTTTGTTTTGCCGAGAATATCGGCGGAGAGTACCGGCGGTGGTGGCTCTTTGTCCCAGTCAAGGGTTGAGAGGTAGTCACGCAGAAATTGTTTATCAAAGCTTGCCTGCGAACGGCCCGGCTGATAATCATCCGCCGGCCAGAAGCGGGAAGAGTCGGGAGTAAGCACCTCATCAATCAGAATCAACTTGCCATCAACCTCGCCTATCTCGAACTTGGTATCAGCAATAATAATCCCTTTGGAGCGGGCATAATCAGCGGCACGGGTATAAAGAGCAATACTGATCTCAGACAACCGTCTGGCCTTTTCCGCGCCGACAATCTCCTCAAGCCGTTCAAGGGAGATATTCTCATCATGGTTCCCGAGTTGCGCCTTGGTGGAGGGAGTAAAAATAACCAGGGGGAGTTTATCAGATTCCTTCAGGCCCTCAGGCATTTGAAATCCACAGACATTTGTGTTTTTCTGATAGGCTTTCCAGAAAGATCCTGAGATATAACCACGGACAATACATTCAATCGGCAGCGGGTTGCTTTTTTTCACCAGCATGGAACGTCCCTGCAGATACTCCTTATACTGATGACAGACTTCCGGCATTTCATCCACATTGGCGGTAATCAGATGATTTTCAATAATATCGCCGAGGAGATCAAACCAGAAAAGAGAAAGCGCGGTCAGCACTTTTCCCTTGGAAGGAATGGGATCAGTCATGATCACGTCATAGGCTGAAATACGGTCAGAAGCGACCATCAGCAATTTGTCATCGTGACCCGGGATGGCATACATATCGCG
>JBFHIO010000186.1:0-4521 GCA_041596435.1 Desulforhopalus sp.
GGAGCCAGTGATGTTGCCGTAACCGGCGTGAAACCCGAGTTTATGACCTACTCTCTTTTACTTCCTCCAAATTTTCCAGAAAAAGACACCAGAACAATTATCAGCTCAATATCTAAAACAGCAGCGGAGCTCGGAATTACCATTGTCGGAGGACACACCGGCTGGTATGGCGCTGTCACGATACCCACCGTTGGTGGCATTACAGTCTGGGGATATGCTCAAAAAGATAAATGGATTTCTCCAGGAGGGGCACAAGACGGGGATGTCCTGTTAATGACAAAAGGTCCGGCAATTGAAGCTGCTGCCCTGCTCGCCGTATTGAACAAAGACTACCTCGCCCGTTCAATGAAAGAAGACCTGCTTGAAAGAGTTTTACAGAGGACAAACGAGATTACCGTGGTATCAGATGCCTCTGTCGCATTTAAAGCAGGTGGCGTTCATTCAATGCATGATGCAACTGAAGGCGGAGTTCTTTGCGGATTGTGGGAAATGTCCTCATCTGCACAGACACCTCTTTTTGCCGATTTTGACAATATAACTGTTCCTGAAGACATTGCTCAATGTGCTTCAATCCTGGGCTTTGATCCATGGCAATCTATAAGTGAGGGAACTCTGCTTTTATCAGTAGACCCGGAACACGTTGCAGGTGTAACAAAAGCACTGGAAGATTCAGGTTCAGCATGCTTCAAACTTGGGCATTTTGACAAAAGTCTTTCATTAAGCATGCTCACCCGCAATGGAATTACAACAAAACTCCCCTCTCCAGGTCCTGATCAATTCTGGGATCTTTTTGCAAACCCGCATCAGTAAAAACATTTCGAAAAGCTGTTACAAGACATGGTCTGGATGTGATCCCTGCTGACTGCCATCGGTGCAGCCAGCAAGTCCGATGAATAATTTTATAGCTTTGCAGACTTGATCCGCGTCTTGTTATGTTTCGGGAATGAAATTGACTGTAATTTTATAATCAACTGGCAAAGGTCTCCCCATGCAAGATCAAACATTCATTTTATTCTGCCCAATTTCCTGTACTCGGAATTGCATCGAATTTTAGTTCTGACAGAATGGAAGTTCCCTCAGGGGAGCAGATTTGTTATGAGCTGAATAAAAACCAAAATTGATTTACAGTTCCGAAAAAAGGAATTGTCATCGTACCTGAGAGCTTTGTCTTTGTCTCCTGACGAATCTTTTGGGGACCTTTTATAACTCATATAAAAAAGTATAAAGGCAGAAGTATGAAAATTGGTTTCCCAGTCAACAGCAATGCTCTCGATGCCCTGATCTCAGAGAAAATGAGCAGTGCCGCATGGCTCCTTGTTGTTGACACCAATGACATGAGTTTTGAGGCAGTGCCGGCACCCCAGATGTCTGCCAGATCCGGTGCCGGTGTCCAGGGCCTTACCCTTCTGCTGGAAATGGGCGCGGAGGTCCTGATGATCGGGTATATCGCTCCCCATATTGCCCAGCCTCTTGAAAAAAGCGGCATTAAGGTAATCTCCGGCGTCAGCGGCCGTGTAGCGGATCAGGTTAATCAGTATGCAGAATTAAAGAATTCCAGGGTGTCCACACCGCAAAAAGGAGTTGCCCGCGGTGCCTTTAAAAAAACCATGAAGCAGTTCTCCTCCATGCTTCCAGTCCTGCTGGGGGTTATCATGATCATGGGACTTGTTCAGGTCTTTTTATCCAAAGACCTGATCTTGAAGATTTTCTCTAAAAATCCACTGCTGGACACCATTATCGGAACATTCACCGGGAGCATTTTTGCTGGCAACCCGGTGAACTCCTAAGTAATAGGCCAGTCATTGCTGAAACTGGGCGCGGGCTGGGCCGGTGTTTGTGCCCTGATGTTTTCATGGGTGAGCATCGGGCTGGTTCAGATTCCTGCAGAGGCCGAGGCCATGGGCTTCCGATTTGCCATAATACGTAACGGCACTGCTTTTATCATCACCATTGCGGCATCACTGCTGACAGTTTTCTTTGCAGGAGTATGGTAATGCATTTTTCAAAACAACTGAAATCATGGATATTCCCGGCATGTGCTGCCACCGCCTGCATTGTTGTGTGGATAATGGTTCCTGAGAAAATGCTGCCGGCTCTGAGAATTATGAAGATCATTACCCTGCAGATGGCCATTCCTATTTTTATTTCTCTTTTTATGATGTTTTTATTGAACATGTATATATCTACAGCCTGTATAACCCGGTTGATGGGTAAAAAGAGGGGTCTCTCAGGAATATTGTTTTCATCCATTGCCGGCATTATTTCCATGGGGCCTGTTTTTGCCTGGCTCCCTTTTCTTAAAGCATTGAAAGAAAAAGGCATGGCCAATATTTACCTGGCAAATTTTTTATCCTGCAGGGCGGTAAAGCCTGTACTTTTTCCTGTATTAATCACCTATTTTGGCTGGAGATTTTCGCTGATCTTTATATCCATGGCCCTGGTCGCTGCCTGGGGAACAGCCTTTGTTGTCGCCCTGTCAGGGAACACATTGAACGCAGAGAGAAAAGGGCGCATCGAATAATTGCCCTTCTTTTTTGTACCGTTAAAAATTTACCCGAAGGATATCGAATACATAGCTCCAGTAAAGTTTTCCCCGTGTCTTGAATATGCGAAATACAAGATGTTTCAAGATCCCCTTAATAAGAAAAACACGTCCCCCCTTTATTCTTCTTACCGGGTATTACTTCTTGACGGCAGAACTTATCTCAGGATAACATGTTATTGTTTCACTCACGGTGTCCCAAAAAACATTAAGGAGGAATGATCATGTCAGAAGAAATAAAACGTGTTCAGGAGTTTCTTGATAAAGTCGTTAAAGATGAGAGTTTTGCAAAGCGGGCAAAAGAGGATAAATCCAACCTGTCGGATCTTGGATGGTCTCCCGAGGTTATTTCCGGGTTTCAGGTAAAAGCTTCAAATAACCCAAAGGATTCTGATTACTGGGGGTGTGGAACCGACTGCGGATGCTCCTCCAAAATGGGAGAGGGTAACGGCCATGCCTGTCAGGCCGGTCACGGCAGCTGAACAAAAGTCTCCAGTTGAAATCGACAATCCGTTCCGAATCAGCCCAGGATAAGAAAATGGTATATTATTATCCTCCCGATGTTTACATGTCAGAACGGGGAGATGAAACGCTCTATTTTTCGGCGGCCAGGCGGGTGGTCGTCACGGTCAACCATGCCGGAGCTGATGTGCTCAAGGCAGCTGAAAAAGGTGGCACCGCGAGTGAAATAGCGGCACGACTCTCCGCAGGGGAGCCAGAAGCTGGTGCAGGGGTTCAGGAGCTGGTCAAGCGTTTTTTAGATGAGATGGCAGTACGCCGTTTTCTCTCGACAGAACGTTGTGATCACAGTCAGGGGACCACAGGGTATCCCGAACCGGCATCTCTGAAGCTGGGGACCCTCTACCTGCATCTTACCGATGCATGTAATTTGCGTTGTATCTATTGCTATAATGCCTGCCAGCGAAGTGACAGTATTGCACAGCAGCACAAGAGTGGTTTGCCAAACAATCAGCAACTGACTGATGATGAAATCAGAGCGGTGCTGGATGATGCGGCGGAAGCAGGAGCAGGCTCAGTTGTTTTCACCGGCGGTGAACCGTTATTGCGCAGGCATATATTTGATCTGGCCGATTATGCGCGAAGTAAAGGGATGTCAACCTCCCTGCTGACCAACGGCAGCCTCGTTGATCGTGAAAAAGCGGCTCGCATTGCGGATCTGTTCGATACGGTTATTGTGAGTCTCGACAGCTGGGTGGAAAAGGAACACAGCACCTTGAGACCCGGTGCTCCATTCCATCAGGTTTGGGATGGCATTCGGTATTTGAGCGAAGCAGCTGTAAGTTCACTGGCCATTCGTCCGGTAATTACAACATTGAACCTCAAATCTCTGCCGGAGTTTCCGAGAGTTGCAAAGAAACAATTGAACTGCACCCAATTCTATCCAGCGGTGTATCTGCCAAACACTCCGGAAGAGCTTGAAACTCTGGGATTGTTTCCCTCTCCCGAGAGCTGCCACACTGCCCTGGAATCTTTTAGCAAAGCGCTGGGAGAAGTGGGTGGGGAGCTGATAAATGATAATCCCCAATTATCAGGGGCCAGTGGTTGCGGAGCTGCTGTCAGTTTACTGAGCATCAGTACCTGCGGTGATGTTTATCCATGTCAGAGTTTGCATGAAAAAAAATTCTGGTCAGGGAACATACGCGACCATTCTCTTTCGGATATTCTCAGAAATGCACCTGCCCTGAAATCGTTTCGAGAGAATCGCTGGCCATGGTTTGAGCCATGTAAGAAATGTCCTCTTATGTCAATATGCACCTCAACATGTCGAGTGTTTGAAAATGTATTCAATGACCAGCAGGAGCTTTTTTTTCAGAAAATGTGTCCGTTCTTCAAGCAGGAGTGTGAGCGCAAGTTGTGGCAGGAGGCAGATAAAAAAGAATATCGGTGATTGCCACCTGCTGTTACAAGCGCCTGGTAACAATCCGTCACGCTGTATGACACCGTTCAGCCCATGTTTA
>JBFHIO010000187.1:0-4510 GCA_041596435.1 Desulforhopalus sp.
CTGCCGGTGCTCCTCTATCCAGACCAGGAGACACCGCCCTACACCCCTCTCTCTCCAGACCGGTCTGGCACAGCCACGCGCCTCTCCACGCTCTACAGGCTGCGCAGTGGAGCACCTTTCATTCTCGTCGCTTCTACAGCCTCGCTGCAGCGACGCATTTTGCCACCAGCCGTTCTGGCAGACTGTGCTGAATATCTTGAAGCAGGAGAGGATTTTGACCAGCAGCAACTGGCCGACCGCCTGACCCGAATGGGCTATGAGAAGGTGGCGCTGGTGCAGTCGGCAGGGAATTTTTCCCTGCGCGGTGGTATCATCGACCTCTACCCACCTCCCTTTCTCACCGCCAACGGCAGCCTTTGCGACGCCCCGCTGCGCATCGACTTCTTCGGCGACACCATTGAGTCCCTGCGCCTTTTCGATCCAGTCAGCCTGCGCTCCACCGATGAGATAAGCGACGCCACTGTGCTGCCGGTCAGTGATATTCTTCTCTCTCCCGAACGCCCGGAACAACGACGTCTCTCGCGGCTCTATGCGAAAAAAGGCGAAGAGCTGGACTGGGAGAGCAGCGAAACCCACCGACTCATGGAGAACAGCAACGAAGGGATTCGTTTCCCCGGCATGGAATTTTTTCTCCCCTTCTACTGCGAAACCGAGCCGGCCACGGTATTTGATGCCCTGCCGGCGAACTGCCTGCTCACCCTCATTGACCCCGGCGGCATCCGTGAAGCAATGGGGCTGGCCGAAGAGCGGGCACTGGCCAACTTCCAGACGGCCCATCTCGCCCGCACTCCAGCCCTGCCGCCGGAACAGCTCTTCCTGTCACCGAAAGAGATAACGACAGCGCTGGCCAGGTTCCGCCGTATCGACATCAACGACTTTCCCAAAGAGGGGGAGCAGTTCACTGTCAACACCAGCGGGCACCAGCTCCTCAAGCAGGAGATCCAGCTCAAACGATCCAAAATCGGCATGCTCGCCCCCCTCTCCGATCAGATCCATGAATGGCGCCGCAGGGGAGAACGGGTGGTGATCTGCTGCCGCTCCAGCCGCCATACGAAAAACATTGCGGAGATGCTGGAGAAGCACAGCCATCAACTCAACCCGGTGGCGGAACCTCTCGACCTCAATGCCCTTGCCGAAAGTGATCCCGAGCTGCTGCACCTCTGCGACCATCCGCTCTCCAGCGGCTTTTCCCTGACTGACAGCGGCCTGCACATCATTTCTGAGAATGAAATCTTCGGCGAAATGCGCATTGGCAGCAGGAAGAAACAACCAAACAAGGGCGAGCCGATCCGCTTCACCGAGCTCAACGAGGGTGATATCGTCGTCCATAGGGAGCATGGCCTCGGTATATACCGTGGTCTCTCCACCATGGATTTCCAGAACGTTACTTCTGATTTCATGCTGATTGAATACCGCGACGGCGACCGTCTCTACCTGCCGGTAGACCGCCTCAACCTTATCTCTCGCTACCAGGGCATCGCCGACCGCGAACCCCGCCTCGACAAGCTCGGGAGTCAGGCGTGGAGCACCACCACCAGCAGAATCAAGGAGGAGGTGTGGAAGGTGGCGCAGGAGCTGCTCAACATCTATGCGAAACGCGAAATCAAGGAGGGGAGACAGTTTGCACCGCCAGGTGCACTCTATCACGAACTTGAGGAGAGCTTTCCCTGGGATGAGACCCCCGGCCAGGCAGCGGCCATCAATGACGTTCTCGACGATCTCACCAGCCCCCGCCCCATGGACCGTCTCGTCTGTGGCGACGTGGGCTACGGCAAGACCGAGGTTGCCATCCGCGCTGCCTTCAAGGTGGTGGAAGAGGGCTGCCAGGCGGCAATTCTCGTGCCGACCACGGTGCTCGCAGAGCAACACATCCAGACCTTCACCGAGCGGCTCAAGGGCTTTCCGGTCACCATCGCCTGCCTCAACCGCTTCCGTACCGGCAGCGAGCAGCGGCAGATCCTCAAAGACCTGGCAGCGGGGAAAATTGACATTATCATCGGCACCCACCGCCTGCTCTCCAAAGACATCATCTTTCATGATCTCGGCCTGCTGGTAATCGATGAGGAGCATCGTTTCGGTGTCACCCACAAGGAAAAACTGAAGAAAATGCGGGCGGAGGTGGATATTCTCACTCTCACCGCCACGCCTATTCCCCGCACCCTGCAGATGAGCCTGCTCTCCATCCGCGATCTCTCCGTTATCTCCACCCCGCCAGCCCACCGCCGCCCGGTGAAGACCTTTGTTGCCCCCTTCGATACCCTCGTTGTCAAAGAAGCAATAACGAAAGAGCTGCGCCGCGGCGGCCAGGTCTTTTTTGTCCACAACCGGGTAAAATCCATCCACAAGACCGCCGCCCTCATCCAGGAACTGGTCCCGGAGGCACGCATTGCCGTTGCCCACGGCCAGATGGACGGCTCCGAACTGGAGAAGATCATGGTCTCCTTCGTCTCCGGAAAGGTCAACGTGCTGGTGGCCACCACCATCATCGAATCAGGCCTCGACATCCCCGCCGCCAACACCATCATTATCAACCGTGCGGACATGCTCGGTCTCGCAGAAATCTACCAGCTTCGCGGTCGGGTGGGTCGGGCCAGTGAACAGAGCTTTGCCTACCTGCTGGTACCATCGCTGGACGATCTCACCAGCGATTCCAAAGAGCGTCTGCGTGCCCTGATGGACACCAGCGGGCTCGGCGGGGGCTTCAAACTGGCGATGAGCGACCTGCAAATCCGTGGGGGCGGCAACATCCTCGGCATCTCCCAGAGCGGCAACATTGCCGCCATCGGCTATGACCTCTACCTCGACCTGCTGCAGAAAACCGTCACCGACCTGAAGACACAACAGGCAGAGGGGAATACCGGCCGGGAGGAGGTCGACCCCGAGGTCAAGCTCCTCATTTCTGCCCATATTCCAAAGAGTTACATCCCCGATATCAGTCAGCGCTATATCACCTACCGCCGCATTGCCTCCCTCGTCGGTGCAGAGGAAGAGCGACGGGATGAACTTGAGGCGGAACTGCGTGACCGCTACGGCACTCTCCCCCCCGAGACCTCCACCCTGCTGCACATCATCTCGGTAAAACGGGAGCTGGCCCGGCTGCGAATAGCGAAGCTGGAGCAGGGACCGGACAGCCTGATCTTCACCTTCCTCAACGATACCCCACTCACCCCGGAGATGATGCTTGCCTTTCTCGCCGCCCACCCAAAGACGAAGAAACGCAAGGCCGCCAAATTCACTCCGGATGGGCGTCTCGTACACTACTGCCTGCAGGGAAAATCCGAGGCAGAGGTTTTTGCCGCAGTCGCTGAGAGCCTGCGTGAGTTTCATAAATTGCTCAAGGAGGCGAAATGAAAATACATTTCCCCTGGGAGGATATCGACCACATCTTCCTCGATATGGACGGCGTACTGCTCGATAAATATTTTGATGACTATTTCTGGGGGGAATTTGTGCCGGCGCAGTGGCAGCAGAAAAACGGCGGGACCCCGGATCAGGCACGCGCCAAACTCCTCGCTACCTACAAAAAGGTGGAGAATACCCTTGCCTGGTGCAACCTTGATTACTGGTCCGAACAGCTGCAACTGGACATTCCCGCGTTGAAATGCGAGGCCCGGGAGTTTATCAATCTGCGCCCCAAGGCCCTTAACTTTCTCAGCGCCATGCGCGACATGGACAAGCCAGTATCCCTCGTCACCAACGCCCACCCCAAAACCCTGGCCGTAAAGATGGGCAAAATCGACCTGCGCCCCTGGTTTGACCGTATCATCTCCGCCGAAGAGGTTGGCTGGGCCAAGGAACAGCCGCCATTCTGGAAGGTACTGCAGGACATTCTCCCCCACCGGCCGGAGCGGACCTTCTTTGCCGACGACACCGAAAAGGTGTTGCATGCAGCGGAGGGGGCAGGCATCGGCCATCTCCTTCATATCGCCGGAGCCAGCTCCCGTCTTCCTCCCCGTTTCTCTCCGCTTTTCCCCAGTGTAACCGCCCTTGGAGAAGTGGTTGAAGATGTTGAGCTTCCAGTGGAAATAACATCCGCAGAATAAACGGCAGCGGACCCTATATAATCCTTCGTTTTCCACCTTTTCTTCTGGAAACTGCCCGGTTCAAGGTACTGAGTGCAGAAGTCCATCGCTCTGTGACCAAAGAGGCTCAACGCTCTTCATGCTGCGCACAAAAAGGACGGATGCAGCACTTCGCTGCCCCTTCCCACTATTCCCTTGAAAAAAGAGCAGGGAGTCTATATCGTAGGCTGTTTGAGACTACAGAAAAGACATGCCGGGCTGCTCTCTTATAAAAGAGAACAACCCATAATTACAAAGGAGAACATCATGAAAAAATTTGCCGCTTTTGCCACCGCAGCAGCTCTGACTCTCAGCCTCTCAGGCTGTGCTGATCAGGGAATTACCAAAGGAACCGCAGGTGCCGGTCTCGGCGCAGCAAGTGGAGCTCTGCTCGGCCAGGCCATCGGCCATAATACCCAGGCAACCCTGCTCGGTGCGGCCATCGGTAC
>JBFHIO010000188.1:0-4486 GCA_041596435.1 Desulforhopalus sp.
GAAAGCGCCAACTACGCCTTCTGCACCATCGAACCCAACAAGGCGGTTGTCCCGGTGCCGGATGTGCGTCTCGGACAGCTCGCAGAACTGGTTCACCCCGGGCGCATCGTCAACTCGACCGTTGACTTTATCGATATCGCCGGCCTTGTTGCCGGGGCCTCCAAAGGAGAAGGACTTGGCAACAAGTTTCTCTCCAATATCCGCGAGACCCAGGCCATCCTCCATGTTGTCCGCTGCTTCGACGATGACGATATCATCCATGTCGACAACTCCATTGATCCCCTGCGCGATATTGAGACCATTGAAACCGAGCTGATTCTCTCTGATGTGCAGATCATCGACGGCCGCCTCGACCGGTTGAAGAAACAGAGTAAAGGAGACAAAAACGCCGGTCCAAAACTCGTTGAAGTACAGAATCTGCTTGAGCATCTCAATACAGGCAATCCAGCCCTCACCTTTGCCGGCAGGGATTCTGACTTCATGACTGAATTTCTCCGTGAGACCAGCCTGATCACCTCCAAAAAGGTAATCTACTGCGCCAATGTCGACGAAGACGGCCTCAGCGAAGACAATGAATATGTGAAAAAGGTTCGCGAGTTTGCCGCACAACGGAATGCTGAGGCGGTAAAGATCTCCGCACGGATGGAAGAAGAGCTGGTCGGTCTCGAAGAGAAGGAATACGACGAGTTTCTTGAATCCTACGGCGTCACGGAACCCGGCCTCGACAAGATTATCCGTACCAGCTTCCATACCCTCGGCCTGATCAGCTTTTTTACCGCCGGCGAGATGGAAGTGAAGGCCTGGACCATCCACGACGGCGACAAGGCCCCCCGTGCCGCCGGTGCCATCCATACCGATTTTGAACGGGGTTTCATCCGCGCCGAGGTCATCGCCTGTGATGACTACCTCAAACACGGTTCCGAGGCCGCCTGCCGCACCGCCGGTGTGCTGCGCAGTGAAGGCAAAGAGTATCTGATGAAGGATGGCGACGTCGTCCATTTTCTCTTCAACGTATAAGGGTCCCGGTATTCCGGCACGCATCCTGCATCTCCCTGCTGCAAAGGTCAATAAACAGACTGCATCAGCAGTCCCCCTGCAGCAAGGAGATGAATATGCAAACCCTGTCCCGCTCCGCGGCTGTTATTGCCGCGTTGTTCCTTACCTGCGGCAGCGCTGCCGCCGCCAACGGCCCGACACCACTGTCCGCCCCCGCCCTGAAGACACTTCTTATCCCGGCGAATCCCATCACCACCCGCTTCGCTCCCGGAGCCCAGGAATTTCCCGTGGGACAGTTCTCCGCCTCGCTCAGCTATTCCTTTGAAGAGAGTGATGGCGTCCGCTTTGAAGATCATGAAATCGGTGACAATGTCGAGACGAAGTCACACATCTCCTATCTCAAACTTCGTTATGGTCTCCTTCCCGGTCTCGATATCCGCAGCAGGACTCCCTTCTACCGCATAGACATGAAAACGGACGGGGACGACAAAGATTTCTACTGGCTTGGCGACACCACCATCATCGCCCATAAAGCCCTGCTCAAGCCTGATAACGGCACGGGACTGCAGCTCGCCTTCGACTTTGGCGGCACCGTTCCCACCGCCCATGTAGACAGCAACAGCTACGATTATCTGGGCAACCACGCCTGGGGGCTCTATACCGGATTCGAGGCGACCTGGTTCGCAGGACGTCATCGAATTGACCAGGAAGTCAATTTCTCGTCATTCTCCGAAAGCAACCATGATTACCGCAAACCCGACGTTACCGAAGTGAATACCGCCTGGGCCTATGCCATGACGGAAAATTTCGATGTCGGTGTGGAATCCAACTTTGAGTGGAACGGTGAGTCCAGCAAGGATAATATTGACCTGGACGATGCCATGTTTGAGTGGTTTGCCGGTCCCAAAATCGCCTGGGAAACCCCTGAGAACAAAATGCTCTTCGGCGCTGCTTTCATGTTGCCGGTCTATCGGTATTACGACGCCCCAACCCCGTCGGAGGCATTTCGTGTTGAAGTTAAATTGAGCAAACTTTTTTAAAAAACAGTACAATATGGTAAAATACAGGGTAACAGGAGAGGACTTCTGCTTCTTTATGCCTGTCGGCTTAATAAAATTTCTTTTACGACTGCCATGTCATTGTTTTATGTTTGCGAGGAATCGATAACCTTTTAAGGAGAAATTAAGATGTTAAAAAAAATCTGTATTGCTCTTTCAATCCTTCTCTGTGCCACCGCAGTACAGGCGGAAACGCTGAATATCTCCGTTGCAGCCAGCATGACAAACGCCTTCAAGGATATCATCAGCGAATTCAACCGACAAAATCCCGACACAAAAATTCAGCCAAACTTTGCCTCCTCCGGTTCACTGGCAAAACAGATTGCTCAGGGAGCCCCTGCCGACCTTTTTGTCTCCGCCAACCCGAAATGGATGAAGTATCTCGTTGAAGAGGGATTGATTGAGCCCGGCACCGACAGCGTCTTCGTCGCCAACAGCCTTGTCTTCTCCGGTGCCCCGAACGGCACGGCAACAGATATGGCGTCCCTTGTTACGCTGAAACGGATCGCCATTGGCACGCCGCAGAGTGTCCCGGCGGGTCAGTATGCCAAAGAGGCCATGGAAAAGGCGGGTGTATGGCAGAAACTGAAAGATGAGAACAAGCTGGTTATGGCCAAAGATGTCCGCCAGGCTCTGATCTACGCCGATCGCGGGGAAACAGACGGTGCCTTTGTCTATCGCACGGATGCCCTGCTTGCGCAAAAGGCACATATTCTCTTTGATGTACCCCAGGCACTCTACAGCCCTGTGGTTTACCCGATGGGAATCACCATTGACGGAGCAAAAAAGCCGCAGACCACAGCCCTCTATAACTTCATCAAAAGCGATATGGGCAACTCCATCCTTGAAAAATACGGTTTCAAACCAATCGAATAAATGCTCTCTCCGGACGATTTTACCGCCATCCGCCTTTCCCTTGAGGTGGCAACAACTGCAACCCTGCTGGCCCTGCCTGCAGGGTTTGCCATTGCCGCACTGCTCGCCTTCAGCCGCATTCCCGGCAAGGCGATAATTGAGGGCATCGTCAATCTGCCGCTGGTCCTGCCACCGGTAGTTGTCGGCTATCTGCTGTTGCTCTCCTTTGGTCGCCATGGCTGGCTCGGCTCCCTGCTCGACCATTTTGGCATCCAGGTGATCTTCACCCTCAAGGGGGCGATTATTGCCTCCTCGGTAGTAGGTTTCCCGCTTATGGTGCGCTCTATACGCCTCGGCCTGGAATCCATTGATAAAAACTGTATTTTTGCTGCCCGTACCCTCGGTGCCAGCTGGTGGAACAGCCTCTTCACCATTACCATTCCCCTCAGCTACCGCTCCATCCTCGCCGGCATGACCCTGATGTTCGCCCGCAGTCTGGGGGAATTTGGCGCCACAATTATCCTCGCCGGGAATATCCCCGGTGTAACCCAGACGATTCCCCTCGCCATCTACCAGTACACCTCCATGCCCGGAGGTGATTCCATGGCGTTGAGTCTCTGCCTCGTATCCATTATCCTCTCCTTTGTGGTACTGCTGGTAAGTGAGGCTATGAACCGCCGTCTGATACGGACCTGACGATGAAGCTTTCAGTCGATATAAGAAAGAAATTTCCCGGTCTTGCATTGCACTTTGATTTTACCCTTGAGGCCGAGCGCTGTGGTATTCTCGGTCCCTCCGGTTCGGGGAAATCCACCCTGATGCACATGCTTGCCGGACTGCTCACACCCGACTCGGGCAGGATCGTGCTCGACGGTGACACACTCTTCGATTCATCCAGGAGGGGCATCAACCTGCCACCGGAGAAGCGGCGGGTGGGGGTTGTTTTTCAGCACTCCCATCTCTTCCCGCACATGAACGTGGCGAAAAACCTCTTCTACGGCCGTAATCGCCAGTCGGCCAGTGTTGCCCGCATTGACGCCGCCCAGCTGATCAGCGTACTGCAGCTTGATTCCCTGCTCGAACGTCAGGTTACCAGTCTCTCTGGAGGCGAACAGCAGCGGGTTGCCCTCGGTCGTACCATCCTCGCCAATCCCCGCCTCATTCTCCTCGACGAACCACTCTCCGGCCTGGATGAAGCATTGAAGTATCAGATTATTCCCCATCTGCGCAAAGTCTTTACCGAGTTCACCATCCCCATGCTCTTCATCAGCCACAGCCTTGAAGAAATGCGACTGATGACAGACGACCTGCTGCTGATGGGTCACGGTGTTATTGATCGACAGGAAAAGACAGAGGAGCTGGCGCGCGGAGCGGCTTCAGAGAGGGGGTTTGTCAACATACTGGAGCTGGGAGAAGCACAGGACATCAACCGGCTGCATCGCCGCAGCTGGGGAGAAAACACTCTCTACCTTGTCACGTCCGGTGAAGCCTCCCCCGGCCGCTTTCAAATAAACGCACGGGACATCATGCTCTTCAAGCAGCACCCGGAGGCGGGAAGTGCCCGCAACATTCTCAAC
>JBFHIO010000189.1:0-4471 GCA_041596435.1 Desulforhopalus sp.
ATGGCCCCTGCCACACACTTTGGGACAGTTCTTCTAATTTAGGAAGCGACATCGTATTTATCCTTATTATAACTTGGTGGTCTGTTTTTACTCTTCCGCTTTTTTCCCTGCCTCAGCTTCAACAGGCTCTTCCTTCGGCGGAAGCCCTTTTTCAACAGCAATACCATTTTCTACCATAGACTCACGGAACTCATCCTCATACTCCGCATAAGAGTGAGGCTTGATGTTGGGATCATTCCACGGATTGATATGACGCACCGCACGCGTATTATTCCGCATGTTAAGAGTCGGGCTGAGGAATACACCACCCATATGCATCAGTTTACTGAAGGGAAAACAGACCAGCTGGGCACTGACGAAGGTAATATGAATATAGAAGATTGCGCCGATATGTCCATTGATCACCGGATGCAGGGTGACCAGGCCGGTCAGCAGTTCCTTGATATTGACGATGTCAGAACGCAGCATGTAGCGCATCAGAATCCCGGTCAACGCAATTCCGAAAATGAGAATCAGGGGAAAGTAGTCATTCATCAAAGAGATATAACGGACATGACGATTAACCAGGCGGCGACAGAAAAGCAACGCTACCGCAAGCAGCAGAGTAACATCTGTTATGTACCAGGTGGGAGCTCCGACCTGCAACAGACCATCCCAGAACTCAACCCAGCCAACCCAGAAAGGAACGGGGTCAAGGAAGAGACGCAGATGACGCAGCAGAATTACGAGAAAAGAGTAATGAAAGACAATGGCAAACAGCCACAGCCATTTCGAAGATTCATACGTAATCTTCGGTCCCTCACGAAGTTCAGACTTCGTGTTATAAAACAGTGGGCGGAAAGTAAGGACCTCAAGAGCCATACGACCAACCACTTCAGCATTGGTATCCGGAGCGCCCAGTCGGCTGTGTTTGATGAAATCAAGTGATTTCCCCTGGCCGCGGGTGGACTGGATAGAGAACGGAACTGGCGATTTGGCCCAGTACATTATCCGCCAGATAATGCCGCCTAAAAATACCGCAAATGCCAGATAGGGAATGACTACTCCGAAGAAATAGCCCATACCCGGTATCTGCGAGCCGACTCCGGCGATCAGGGCAAGAGCTATGACCACCAGGAATGAGAAGGAGTACTTCATGTTTTAACCTCTCTTCATTCAATTGAACTGTTACGGAAACCGTGCACGACGCCACACTGATCATCGGCACCGAGACCAGTTTACCTGCCTGTCTGTGCCATGGGAATCTCGCCTTCAGGTTTCAGCAGCTTCGAGGGGCACATGCTGTCAGTGAGGACGATACTTCCGGATTTAATTTCTTTCATACGTACGCTGTAAACGCGCTCGCGGAATTGCATATAGATATCAAATGCAGCAAGGAGAGCAATATCGACGGCAAAGTCGAAATCATAAAGTTCACCGTTGAGATGTTTTCTCTCAGAATCTGCTCCAAAGATTTCACGGGTGATATGCTTTACTGCATTCAGAGGGGAAACAGCCTGGGCGGGGGTAAACTGCTGGACTGCCCGGATAGAGACAATCCGTTCAATCGGCGGTTCGTACTCGCTGCGGCCTGCTCCCTTGATAAGAAGCGGGAGGAGCTCACCAAGAGCGATACGGACGTTGCCGCCTATGGGGTTGGCAAACTGATTCTGTTCTTTTTTGAAGAAATCGGAGGATTCGTAGGTGGAGAGAGTGTACTCCACCCACCTGGCAAGAATTTTATCCTGGTGTTTACGGAAACCTTCTGCAAGATCAAACATTTGTGACATCGCGGGGACCCAATGGGTTGAAGGATACAAAAAAATGAATCACTGTTCATAAACAATGAACATTGTTAGCATTTCCCCCGCTGATTTTCAAGACTTATTTTGAATGATGCATTAGCAGGAAGTCCCTTGCAGTAAGGGTTTTTGGGGCTTTTCACTCACCTTGCAGGGTCCGGATATCCTGCAGAACAGCCTCCCCTTCAAGGACATAAGGATCTTCTTTAATTTCCTTGAGCCACTTCTCGTGCTGCTCTTCGGGGGTGGGTTCCACGCCATCGTTGATATCATCTTCGTCTATGGTTCCGTGCAGTTTGAAAAGGTCTCCGACCTTGTCTTCACTCACTTCGGCCTCAAGACGCTTGTTGAGCATATTGTTCAATTCCACGTCAACAATCGTATCTTCAGCTCTTTTCTTTGCCTTGGCAGCCTCTTCTTCAATGAGATGAAATTTCTCACTTGCTGCAACCCGTCCCGCAGAACGACGTTTCAACTCTTTGAGAGGCAGCGTCCTGCTCCATGGTTCGTATGGCACAGCACTGAGGGAGTCCCAGGGGAGACTGTAATCAAGATAGCGTTCTTCTGATTTGACATGGGCGAAGAGACTCGGTAACTCAATATCCGGTTCAACGCCCTTCCACTGAGTGGAACAACCGTTAACCCGGTAAAACTTTTGAATGGTCACCTTCAGGGCACCAAGGTCACCAAAGTCCTGCATGGAAAGGAATGGCTTTGAGTCGTTGAGATCAACAATAGTCTGCACTGAACCTTTGCCATGGGTATGTTCTCCGCCAATAATTACAGCCCGACCATAATCCTGCAGGGCCGCAGCAACAATTTCGGAGGCAGAAGCGGAAAACTTATTCACCAGCACAACCAGCGGACCGTCATAGTAAAGAGTGTCCCGGGTGTCAGCCAGCGTGCGCTGCTCACCATAATTGTTGCGAACGGTTACCACCGGCCCGGAGCCTATAAAAAGTCCTGTGATATCAACGGCATCTACCAGCGCTCCGCCGCCATCATCACGTAGATCCAGGATAATACCATCGACATACTTTTCTTTAAGTTCTTCGATAGCCTTCCGGGTATCGTCGGTAGAATTCCGTGAGGTTTTGTTCCCGTTCCGGGTTGCGTCGAAATCCCGATAAAAGCTGGGAAGGTAGATATAGCCAACCTTTATCCCATTGCCTCCGTCGAGAACCGCACTTTTTACAAAAGTTTCTTCAAGCTGCACCACATCACGCACAATGGGAACAGTGACAGTGCTGCCGTCGGTTTTTTTCACGGTCAGGGTGACAGTAGAACCTTTCGGCCCGCGGATAAGACGCACGGCATCACGCAGGCGCATATCAGTCACATCCACCGGCTCTTCACCCTCCTGGGCAACTTCAAGGATGATATCCTGTGCCTTGAGTTTCCCCGTTCTTGCCGAAGCACTCCCCGGGACGATACTGGTCACCCGGATCACACCATCCTCTTCACGCAACATGGCACCAATCCCCTCAAGGGATCCTCGCATATTAATGTCGAACTGCTCTTTGGACGCCGGCGCAACATAATTGGTATGAGGCCCGAAAGCACGGGTAACAGCATTGAAAAAGCGATCATAATGATCCTGCAGAGTCTCCTGCCGGAGACGATGGAAAAAACTCTTGTTCCGTTTTTTCACCTTCGCCAGGGCCATCTTCCACAGTCCAATATCATTTTTTACCGCGATATCGTCCTTGCCCGGCTTGCCGTCCCGGCGAGCCACAGCCCGCTCTATCCGCATATCAAGATATTGAGAAATAATCTGCATTTTCAGAATTTGCCGCCACTTTTCCTTCATCTCGCTGGCATCTTTGGCAAACTCCATTTTTTTGGGTTCGCTTTCTACCTTGTCGGAGGTCCTCATGTTAAAAATGCCGACCTGAAGTAATTCAGGGACCTGCCACGGCGCCGGAATAACAAGTTGACGACCGGGATCAAGAGCTGCAGGTTTTTCCATGCGGTTCGCCTGCAACAGGTCGGGCACACTGACACCGGGGAATTGGGCAGCAATAGAAGAAACGGTATCGTCCTTCTTCACCACATAGACTTTTTGCGCAGCCTTGTCCGTCAACACACTCCCTGCATTGGGAGAAAGACCAAGGACACTGTCGTCGGAAAGCATGACACTGGTCAACTTCTCGACCATATCGATACGCTCGTTGAGGATATCGTAGCCGGCATCAGGCAGGGTTATACGCCCACTGAGAAGTTCATCATCAATATCTACGGCAAAGGCATTAAGCTGCTCCACGTCAGTCTGCAGCAAAAAGCGTTTCTGAAAATCAAGTTGTTTCAGATAAAGATCAAACGCAGCCTCGGAAAGGCTGTCATCCATCTTCTTATCGGAATAATGAAGAACCGGGAGCTGACGGCCAAGGATTACACCGAGAGTCATATTTTTTCTGCGGTCAAAATCCTTCTGATCCAGCGCGGAGACTGCCAGAGCAGCCGTTGCCGAAGCTGTAACTATAAAGAGCAGCACAACTGCGCAGTATTTCGTTAATACATTCATATTGTTTTCGTATGCTCCAATACTGAAAAGACAGGCTCACGCCACACTCAGGCCAGGCCCTCTCGGAAGAGAAAAGGAAAGAAAATTTTAGAGAATTACCAAATCTGGCAGGAAAATACTACTGTAAAGAGGAAAACAGCACACCCGGCGGCCTCGACAAAGCAAA
>JBFHIO010000190.1:0-4466 GCA_041596435.1 Desulforhopalus sp.
CACGTTTAAACTTTGCTCCGAGAATCCGGGTGAGAACCGGTACGCCGGTTTTGATCTCATCGGGGGTGGCAATCTTTGCAATTAGCAGTGCTCCACTCTGAAATATGGCTTCAGAGAGCAACACGCCCGGGGTTATGGGGCTTTCGGGGTAGTGGCCGCGGTAGACGTCCATTTCCGGCGAAAAAGTTTTTTCAGTGACCAGTGTTTCCCCCTCAAGAGAGATAATTCGATCGACAAGCAGAAAGGGATCGCGATGGGGAATAAGGGCTTTGATCTCCTCCAGAGCTTTATCTGCCATCACAGGCCTCCTGCGATTTCCAGCACGGTCCCGGAGATATACGCGGCATGATCAGAGGCGAGAAAGAGGACGGCATCGGCGACCTCCTGTACCTCCCCAAAGCGACGCATCGGCACCATTTTTTTGTAGGCCTTCACCTGATCTTCGGGAAGGTCGGCGATGAAGTCCGTGGCGATAAATCCGGGGGCAACACAGTTGACAGTGATCTTCTTTTTCCCCACTTCTTTTGCAAGACTTTTACTCATGGCAATTTGTCCTGCTTTAGAGGCGGCATAGTTGCTCTGGCCGGCAAAACCCATGCGGGCAACGGGGGAGCTGATGCTGATAATGCGCCCAAAACGGCCGGACATCATCAACGGTACGGCACCGCGACTCATGAGAAAGGTGCCGGTGAGATTGATATCAAGAACGCGCTGCCAGTTGACGGGTTTCATCATGGCAAGTACAGAATCGCGGCGGATTCCCGCGCAGTTCACCAGAATATGCAGCGGCTTGCCACTTTCCTCCAGTTTACTGTAGAAGGCTGCAACCTGTTTTTCGTCGGAGACGTCACACCGGTGCATCTGCAAATGATCAGAGCAGGGAGACTCCTGTTTGAATTTCTCTGCAGCCTCTCTATTGCTGGCGTAGATGCCGATAACATCGGCACCCGCAGCAAGCAGGCTTTCTGCCACGGCCCGGCCGATACCCCTTGTTGCGCCTGTAACAAGTGCTCTTTTTCCAGTGAAATCAAAAGGGATTTCCATTTCAGCTCCTCAGATAACTGTCCACATCGTTGGCCACGATGACCCCATAGTTTATTGCCCCGAGCCAGCCCGACATGATGATGCCCACTGAACCGACGTGGAAAAGTCCGTCTACTTCTTTGAATATTGTGCGCGAAACATCCAGGCCTTCAAACTTTGTGCCGAACGAGGTCCCCATGGTATGCAGGGTGTAGTCGTTGAAGGTGGAAGGGGTTGCCGCTTCCATCCAGTCAATTTTTTCTGTGACTCCCGGGAGATAGCGCTCAAGATCCAGCAGCGTGCGACTGATCAGTGCTTCTTTTTCCTGTTCATAGACGGGGCGGTCGAGGGTGGCCCAGTCTTTCCAGTTGGCATTCATTGAGGCGACCACCGTATAGCGGTCCCGGCCCGGGCGGGTTTTCGGATAGTAGAGAGAAAACGTCTTGGAACGGGTGTGCATGTCAAGCAGTTCAGAGGACTCAAAATCGGGTGAGGTTGAGCTGAAGAGCAGGTCTCCGATATCGTCGATACGCTCACCGTCCCGGATACCAAAATAGACCTGGCAGCTTGAGTTGTTTACCCGTACCGCATCCGCCCGCTGGAGAAACTCCTCCGAGTAGCTGTCACGCTCTGTGAGGTTGCGTATAGTGTTGGTGATCCCGGCGTTTGATACGACACTTCTGCCGTCGATGGTATGGCCGTCAACCTCCACCCCGCGCACCTTTCCGCCCTCAATGATGATCGAGTCAACCTTTGCTCTGGTGCAGATGGTAACACCATTTTTTTCCAGCTCACTGCTCATCATGCCGATCAGTTTGTCGGTGCCGCCCTGAAAGGTGAAAACCCCTCTGTTCATGAAATTGGAGAAGACGATGCCGTAGGTGATCGCCGGATCATCGAGGGTTGAGCCGTTGGCATAGGTAATCGGCTCCATCAGCAGGCGATGAACATCATTACGGCCCGGGAAAAAGGTCTCGAAGAGCTCGCGGGTGGTCATCGACTGGTCGTCGTAAAAATTCATTTTCGCGACAGTGTTGAAGAAATTATCGATAGTCGCGCGGGGAATCTTGAACTGATGCTCCAGCTTACTGGTGAAGTCTTCGCTGGTGAAGGTTGTCTGCAGGTGGAATTGAGGGTTATCGAAGACAATGTTCTTGAGCTGAACAATTGACTGCATAATCTCTTTATTCCAATATTTTTTACAGGTCTTCACCATCCCGAAGGGAAAGCCGTGCAGGGAGATATCGAAGATGTGCCCCTGACGCTTGAACCAGGTGGCCAGCCCGCCGAGGCGGTAGTGGTGTTCGAGCAGGAGGACACTGTGCCCGCTGTTGGCGAGGCGGTTGGCGGTGGTGAGGCCACCGAGTCCTGAGCCGATAACAATAACATCGTAATTTTTTTGCAGCTCTTTCTGCTGCAGAAATTCGGAGAACGAAACTGGCATGAGTGTTTGTAATTTGTTGAGTCAGCGACCTTACAGCCGCGGTAAAATATGCTGGTTGACGATAGAAACGCCACTCAGCATTGAGCCGACAATGCCGAGAAAACCCTGGTCGGTACCAGCTAAAAATATATTCGACAGACCAATATTACCATCTTTAATTTTGTTTGGATGACCATAGATGGCACCATCGATTTTACCGGTGTAGCGCTTGATGGTCAGCGGTGTGAACATATCACGAAATGTGACTGCATGGGCAAAGTCACCAATCAGCGACTCGGCTGTGCTGCAGGAAAGCTCGGAGCAGCGCTTTTTCTCCTGTTGATAGGCCTCGGGTACCATGGCCAGCCGTTCCCACTTTTCTGTTGCCGCAAGGTGAGTTGTGCGAATTTCCACCAGTTCACGTCTGGCAACGCCTTTAAAGCCGGAGGGAAAACAGATAACTCCACTTCGCGGGTCAATGCTGCTCTGCGGTCTCTGATAGTGAAATTTCTCACCGCGGTTGAAAAAGATGATTGTAGTATCCTGTGCCCCGGCTGGAAGCTCTTCATACGGCAACTGGAAGATGTTTTCCACAAAGGAGAGTCGTGGCGTGTCATCTCCGGAGCCATTGTTTCGCTGGAGCAGGGCTTCTGTCTCCTGTGAACCGATAGTGGAGAGAATGTAATCACACTCTATCTCTTCACCATTTTCCAGAACGGCTGTTGCGTACCCTTTGCGCTGTACAATATTCAGCACTCCGCAGCCGGTGCGAATCTCTCCACCGTTTTCCTGGAGGTGGTGCAGCAGCAGGTCAATAAAATCTTTGATGCTTCCCTGCGGGCGGAACATTCCTTCTAAAAAGATGGCACGGAACATAATGGCAAACTGGGCGAGGTCCATGTCATTTTCATTGCTGGAACCATAATACATCAAAGGACAGAGCAGCATCTCGGTAAGCAGCGGCTCGGCGAAGATCTCGTCAAGGAAGGTACGGGCAGAACGAAAGGGCGCGGGCGCAAAGGCGTCAAACTGCTGAAGAAAGGTAAGAAGGTTGCGAACGTTGTCGACGGCACCCGGAAATTTTTCACCGATTTCTGTCTCAAAGAGATTGAAATCATTCGAAAAACGCAGTGTTGCACAGTTTTCGAAGAGAATCTTTGACCCAAGCTGAGGACAAAATTCAATCTCTGAACGCTTTACCTTCAGCTGGCGCAGGAGGCGATTGAGCGGGGCGTGTTTATTACCCGGTTCGGCAAAATTAGTGATGGCGTGCAGGCCGGTTTCAAAGAGTGTTTTATTGCGAAAAAACCAGGAGTTGAGTCCTCCGGGCCGGGTGTGCTGCTCCACCAGCAGAACGCGCTGACCGAAACGGGAGATGCGGACAGCGGCGGCAAGCCCCGAAAGACCGCCGCCGATGATCAGAACAGGAAGCCGCATTTATTTGTCCTTCAGCAGCGGCTCCAGATAGATTACGCAGCTGTTAAGGGTGGCGAGATTGGGATAATCTTCCTCTGGAATTTGCAATTGATGACGTTTGCGCAGCTCCATGACGATATCGAGGAAGTCCATGGAGTCCAGATCCAGCTGCTCGCGCAGGGGTTCCGCCGGATCGAGGCTGGCCAGATCGGCTTCATCATCAATATCTTCAATAATCTCAAGAATAAGGTCTTTTATGTCTTCGCCGGTCATTGTTTCTCCACAAGCTGTCTATGTGCGGGTTTCCCGCACTGGAATCGTATGCAGTCCGAAAAAGAATTTCGAACAATTCTATAATCTGCCTCAATTTTAGAAGAAAATATGGCTGACTTTATACCATATCGGGCCATGAAGGCTAAATTTTTATTAAAAACCGTGCAGTCTGTTATTGGAAACCTTGAAAAATCTTGTATTTCGTCCATCTCCGGTGTGATTGATATCGAAGGCCAGCGTTTATCTCCGAGGATAAATTTTTGACTGTACAAAGAAGATGAACGAAAAAATGGTTATTCCATGTTTCTTATGCTACTTTTTTTACCACCAG
>JBFHIO010000191.1:0-4464 GCA_041596435.1 Desulforhopalus sp.
CTCCTCCATGAGCTATAAACAACATTCACTCTATTCTATAAGAGATCGGACTGTCGCATAAAATTTATCATCATAGATTTTTTTAATTTAGATATCAGAGAGTACTCACCACAGGAGTATTTCCCTGGCAAACAAGAGGTTTCACATGGGAAGAGCATTAGCAATACAGAGCAAACGATCCCCCACATCTCGAAGAAAAAAGATCTGGTCAATAGACTAGGGCTATATCTGCTCTGTACTCGGAAACTGCTTCAGCAGAGCCGACTTGAGAAAAATGGCACGTAAGAAACAGTTTGGGCTGAACTCGGGAGACAGCGACTTTCTGCTCCATTCAGCACTGGTCAACCAGGTTTGTACCCGGACTCCGGCGCCCAGGGCGTTAAACAAAATGCTGGAGAGCAAATACAAGGTCACAATTACCCGTTATGCCAGAGCAAAAGATGATCAAACAATCAAGGCATTCTGGGAAGAGGATATGCAGCGGGGCAATATTCCGGGAGCATACTGGGCAATAATGACCCACCCTTCAGCATCCGTAGAATTGATTAAAGATATGTACGGCCAGGTGCATATGATGGGACATGATTGCCTCAGAGATTACCAGCAGGAGAACAGAGCGCTCAGTAAACTGAAGAAAAAAGTTGCTCTTCTGGAAAAGGTTCCAGAAAACGAACGTCAGCAGCATCTCAAGGAGAAAAAGGCTCTGGAAAAGAAAGTTTCGGCCTTGTCCGAATTTAAGCAGTTATATGCTTCTTTGAAGGCAGAAAATACCAGACTGAAAACTCAGCTTGAGCAGAGTTCCACTGAAGAATCTGGTAATCTTAAACAACAACGCAATGAACTCCAACGGCAGATTGCCTCTCTTTGCGGTCGTCTGGACACTCTGAGCGATGATCTGGAAGCCAAAGAAAACATGCTTAAAATGGCAGGAAAAACGGTGGAGAATCTTGAGAAAACACAAGCGCGGATTTATTCTGAAAATGAAAAATTTCGGCAGGAGATCATGTCACTTGAGGCAGTGCTTCGCCCCCAGATAACCACAACCTGTAATTGCACAGCCTGTGAAGATCGAGACACAACCCGTTGTCCCGGGCAAGATTTATGCGGCAGGAAGGTTCTCTATGTAGGCGGTCGACAAAGTCTGGTTCCCATGTACCGAAAACTTATTGAAAGACAGGGTGGCAGTTTTCTGCATCATGATGGCGGTATTGAGGTCGCCAAAGCCAGATTACCGGAAATGCTGACGGGTGCAGATGCCGTAGTATGCCCGGTTGACTGCGTCAGCCATGAAGCCTGCACCTGCGTGAAGAAGATGTGTAAACGCTATATGAAACCCTATGTCATGATGCGGAGTTCCGGATTGTCATCCCTTACAAAAGGATTGGCTGAAATTTTCCAGTAACAGGCAGAGACAGATGATGTTTGAAAAGAGTTAAAGAGGAGAAGTAAGATGAAGCTGTTTACTCTCCTCTTTCTAAAGGTACCGTACGCAGGCTCTTGCGACCAGCAGCTCATTCATTTAAAATGACCGTATCCTGACCCGTCTTCAGACAGGAAGATCCCAGGTTGAGATTGCTGGTGTGTTGAATCGTTCTCACAGTTCAATTCAAGGTTCCCTGAAGTAATTCGCAGAAACTCTTTAATGCCAAAATGAACCAGAAAAAATTCCCCGAACCCGTAGTTGGTGCTTTTATCTTTAATAACGAAGGTCAGATTCTCCTGTTACAGGAGGCAAAGTTTGACGATCAGTTTGTGCCCCCTGGAGGACACATTGAGATAGGGGAGACCTTTGAAGAAGCGCTGCGGCGGGAGGTCAAAGAAGAGACAGGGCTTGCAATTGATAATATCGAGGTCATGGCGCTGCAGGATGTCATTCTGCCTGCCGGGAGAATTCCTGCCCGCCATTTTGTTTATATCGGCTTTGGCTGTACAGCACGTTCCACAGAGGTTGTTCTCAACGAAGAGAGTCAGGATTACGTATGGGTACTGCCTGAAGATTCTCTTCAACTTCCCCTGCATCCATACACCCGCTCTTTTATACGCGAATACCTGTGTGGAGAAGATTCCGCCTGCCGCACCACACTCCTGTACAACTATCACACCTCCCGCAAACCATAAGGGAACCTTGAATAATCTTGTATTTCCTTCATATTCAAGGTTCCCAGAAAGCGGTGGCAAGCAGGTTTGCAGTAAAACTGGTCAATACGTAATAAGCGGCGTCTTGCCAAACTGGGTGGGCTCTTTTATCTGACTGAGGATAAAATCGGCAACGTCAAGACGGGATATCCGGCGGGCCGTCACCCCCGTGAGATCATTTATCACCCGGTATTTCCCCGTATGTTTTCCATTGGTAAGACCGGCAGGTCGTACAATCAGCCAGTCTATCCCGCTTGCTTTGACGATCGCCTCCTCCCTGTTCTTGTCCTCATAGATGGTTTTTAACAGCAGAGGCTTAAATATTTTATCATAGAGAAAGCCACCGTGTCCTTCGGTGTCCCCTGCCCCAATACCGGTAACTGTAATATATCTCTGACCAGGATTTTTTTGCACCGCTGCAGTAATGTTTTTTGCCGCCTTTGAAAACAGCTCAACAGGTTTAAACGTTATGGGAGAACCTATACATGAGCAGATAACATCCTGATCTTTTGCTAAATTTTCCACATCCCCACTCTTAAGTACATCGCCAGCTACAATGCGCAGCCGGGGATGAGTTTTCTCTATTTTTTCTGGATATCGTGCCAACACAGTTACGTCGTGATCTTCCGCCAAAACAGTTTCAAGCAGGGCTTTACCAATACCGCGGGATGCACCTATTATCGCAATTTTCATTTTTGTTCTCCTGTTCCTTATAAAAGGTTAAGTCCTTGAGAAAAAGGGGAGAGATTTCTGTATCAGTGCCGGGAGTGTGTCGGAGAATTGCTATTTTGGTTCAGTTCAAGGCATTGGGGGAAAATTAAGCGGAGCCATATTGTTAATATTGCGAGCATTAATTTTTCGCCAATAACACAGAAATGGGGCAAAAGAGCTTTCTCCGACAGGCTCCCAGACAGCCCCGAAACTGGCGGGCTGCTGATTATAAATATTATGTACGAATTTCCGAGATTGCATCTTTTCAGGGTACCCTTATGAACACAATTACAATTTGTTACTCCACCCATCGACTCGAAACCCTTGAGCTTACAACTCGAATAATGGCTGACCATGATGTCATTATACTAGAGGAGCCGTTTCATCCTGACTTCTCCAAAATGCTTGCCGGGGAAATTGACATTGATGAACACCTGCTTGAGCTGGATCTCGGTTATCCGCAATTCACCCTCGCACAGTACAAACTGCTGCAGCAGTTTGCTCAAAACGGTAAACAAATACTGCAGGTTGAGCCCTACCTCGAGCATTTAATCAGGTTGCAATACTTTTTCGCCGATGGCCACTCCCCGGCTGAGGTTGTTCCTTCCACCATCGAACACGCTGTGTACTGTGCAGAACGGGAGGCAACGGGTACGCTGCTCGATTTTTATGAAAAATCAAGAGGGAAGGACTTTTCGCGGATACTGTCGTCAATGAATGCCTTTGCAAAAACCGATGGCGCCCGGTTCCTGCTGCGCGACAGTCTGCGGGCTCAGAAAATCATGGACATCATTGTATCGGGAAAGAATGTTTATATCGAAGCGGGAACCATTCATCTTGAACTTTGCCGCCTGCTCATTAAAAAGCTTCGCGGAACCTGGAATATTAAAATCCATTCAGTTGACCAGGAATCAATCCAGCTGCTCCACCGCAGAGGAAATCTGTACAGCCCCGGTGATTCACTTACGGTCCAGTATATGTGGGGCAGAAAGATGGATCAACTCAAATGGGAGCTGCTCTGCGCGCAATCGCTGATATACTCTATCATTTCCGAAAAAGAAGAGCTGCATGGTGCTGCCGGTGACTTTCCGCACACCCTCAGCGATCTCAACGCGATTCAATCTGTAAAACAACTCTCTTTAGACGACTGCAAAAATCTTTACAGGCAGATTCGAGATCTGCCCACTTCTACAGCCCTCACAAAGGTGCAGACCCATCTCTGCAAGGACCATTAGACAAGGCATGCCTTGTCTACACCATCGCTGAAGCCACCGCCTCGTGTCGATTTTCCTCAAGGGGAATACAACCCCGCCGTTGCATCCGTGTTAATCGCCAATTCCCATCAATCCAGCCGTTGCCCCCGCAGCAACAAAATCCTGTTGTACCATTGCCCGATCAAAAGGGTTAACCTGTTTTCATTCACTGGAAAACAAAAGAAGTTTGCCCGGATTTCCATTCTTAATGATGATATAATCAGGCTGCGACTCAGACCTCTCATCCAAGACAAAAAACCGCAGGAAAATCATGTCAAACACCCATATTCAGACTGAAAATCTCTCCAGGTATTATTATCTCGGCGACCAGAAAATAATGGTTTTAAGAGATATCTCACTCAAG
>JBFHIO010000192.1:0-4457 GCA_041596435.1 Desulforhopalus sp.
ACAGTGAAACCTTTCGGAGAGATCATCAACACAATTGAATCCAGTATTATGGCGGGTGTTTTCATACTCCGCCCCCGGATTACCAAGACCAGCAACAAGCACTTCCCGTTTCATCGCCATATTCAATTTCCAGCCTTCTCAACAAGAGCACAGAGGTCATCAGCAATACCATTAATATGTGCTTCATCTTCCCCTTCCACCATCACCCGAATGAGGGGCTCCGTACCGGAAGGGCGAATAAGTATACGGCCGCGTTCGCCAAGTTCAGTTTCAAGAAGCTCAACTGCCGCACTGAGTCCGGGAAGGGTCTTTACATCCAGTTTCCTTGAAGTACGGACATTTTTCAGGACCTGCGGCATGCTGGTCATAATTTTTGCCAGTTCAGAAAGGGGCTTTTCCTGTTTCTGCATAACGGCGAGGAGCTGCAGTGCGGCGAGAATCCCGTCCCCCGTGGTAATCTCGTCCAGAAAGACAAGGTGGCCAGACTGCTCACCGCCAAAAGAATAGCCGCCGCGCCGCATCTCTTCCACAACATAGCGGTCACCGACAGCCGTTCTTACCATCCCCCCACCCATCTCTTTCATTGCCACTTCCAGCCCGAGGTTCGACATCACCGTGGTAACAAGGGTGTTTTTGTTGAGTTTGTGCCGTTTCAACAGATCATTGGCACAAATAGCCATAATATGATCCCCATCAACGATCTCACCGTGCTCATCACAGACAATCAGCCGGTCTCCATCACCATCCAGCGCAAGACCGATATCAGCGCCCAGCTCTTTGACCGCAGCAGCCATTTTTTGAGGGTAGAGCGCACCACACTCATCGTTGATATTCCGCCCGTTGGGCTGTACGGCAAGGGCCGTTACCTTTGCACCAAGTTCTTCAAAAACGTGAGGAGCAACCTTGTAAGTTGCTCCATTGGCACAGTCGAGGACAATGTGGACCCCATCCAGAGTCCGGTTTTTAGGAAAGGCATATTTAAGAAAAACGATGTAACGGCCACAGGCATCATCAATGCGCCTGGCCATGCCAACTTCATCGGCAACCGGACACAACGCGGACATTTTCTGAGAAAATATCAATTCCTCAATCTCCATCTCGACGGCATCAGGAAGCTTGAAACCATCGCTGGAAAAAATCTTAATACCATTATCCTGAAAGGGATTATGTGACGCGGAGATAACCACGCCCGCATCGGCGCGCATGGAGGTAGTGATAAAGGCAATTCCCGGCGTTGGCAACGGCCCCACCTGCAATACATCCACACCCATGGAGCAGATTCCGGCGGCAAGTGCATTTTCCAGCATATAACAGGATTGACGGGTATCTTTACCTATAACAATTCGTCGACGCCTCTTCTCTTCCCGCACTACAAAGGCGATGGCCCGCCCCACCTGCATGGCAATCTCAGTTGTCATGGGGTAGGTATTCGCCACCCCGCGGATGCCATCGGTTCCAAACAGTTTTCTCATTTTTCTGCACTCTCTTCCATTCTTTTTTTCTTCTTCTCTGGACGGAGAAATGGAATATGCTTAAAAATTCCATCCTCAGGTCCTGTAACCTCTTCTCCCTGAGGTTCAGCGGTACTGACAGGGACAACCTCAACATTTTCAGGAGTAATGGAGATGGCCTTAAGAGGAAGATCAACGCCCTTTGCCGGAACCATCTTCACCGCAAGTTCATGCTGCCCTGCATCCCCAAATGCCACCGCTCTCAGCAGACTGGCAGGTTTACGCCCCTCCTCAAGATAGCTTTCAGGGACGGCAACAACCATATCCACTGCAGGTGGATTAACCTCAACTTCTTCGCCGTCCACGCTCGCATGAACCGCTACATTCCTGAGAGTGATATTCTTCGAATTCGGGAGAATACGCAGGTTAACAGTAACTGAAGTTTCACCGATCAAATCCGTCAGCTCCGGTGAAAGTTCGAGGGGAACCTGAAGACTGACAGAGGATTTCATCCCAGCAAGGTTAATCGGCCTTGTATAAAGCTTCTCAACCCGCTGCAGCGCAGTCTGCGAAGCCGTGATTGACAGCATTTTCGGACTGGTATGCTCCGACTCAAGATAGAATCCACTCTCAACATTGTTAAGGGTTCGCGCCTGGATGGGAAATTCTTTGTGAACCAGTTTGTCGAGGGAGAGAATAATTGAGGACGGTTGGATACGCTGTACGGTAACGCCCCGAGGCACAGAGATCGAGTTGTCGGTGTTGTTCACCACCATGGACCCGGGTTGTGCCGCCGACAGGTCAACGACCCGCGTAACCCCGCTTTGAGACAATTCGGCCAGGGCCGAGCGTGGTCCGCTCAGAGTAACCTCCAGTTCACGCTTGTACTGATTGGAAATCACCAGGTTCTGCGGCAGGTTGATAATCTCTACCGGAGCCATGATATTCTTATCAATACGATCTTCACCACCGAGAAAATACCAGAGAATGACGGCAATCAACAGTGAGGCGAGGCGCAACAGCCAGTCGTGAGAGATGAATTCAAAAAAGCGTTTTCCGTACATTCCGTTTTTTTTTACAGCCACCATTGCTTATCTCCCAAACCAGCTTTTCACCCCGGGGGTGCTGACAGCCCTGCGTCCTGAGAGGGTGTTTTTCAGGTGAGTGGTAAGCTGAATTTCATCCTCAATCGTCGTCAGGGTCCCGTGGCGGACAATGGATATTTCCTGTGTTTCCTCAGAAACCACAAGCACCACAGCATCGGTCTCTTCGGAAAGCCCGAGAGCGGCACGGTGCCTTGTTCCATATTTCTTGTTGATATATGGATTCTGGGTCAGAGGCAGAATACAGCCTGCATGCTGAATCCGCCCGTCACTGATAATTACAGCCCCGTCATGAAGAGGCGAGACCGGCATGAAGATGGAAATCAGCAGCTCTTTGAACAGTCGGGCATCAAGTTCAAATCCAGATTCGATGAAGTCTCCCAGACCGACATCCTTTTCGACTACAATCAATGCACCGATACGCCGTTTGGAAAGGTAAAACAGAGCTCGCACGATCTCATCGAGCTCACGAACCGCAACATCCTCATGATGGTGAAATGGCGATTTGCCAACCTGTGAGAGTGCTCGACGGATGTCGTGCTGGAAGACAATTATGATTATGATAAAGATGGAGCTGAGGAAGGTCTGCATTATCCACTTGAGCGTGGACAGGTCAAGGACACTGGCGAGGAAATAGATCACCGTTAACACGCCAAGGCCGGCAACCATCTGCACGGAGCGGGTGCCCCGAATAATAGAGATCAGTTGATAAACAACAACAGCGACAACCAGGATGTCAAGAATGTCCTGCCATCTAATATAAGAGAAATGTTCCAGCAACATGCTTCCTGCCCGGGAGGAAAACTTTGATAGTAAGGAGGCACCATGGTGCCTGTTCTAAATTTAATGGAAATCCAAGCACCTGAATGAAGATATCAACCCGAGAAAGAGCATATACAGCAATCACGGAAATTAAAATTCAAGATTGTGGAAAAAGTTGTAACACAGCTGGTACATCTGAATTGTCCATCAGTATGTTTTACGCAGAATTTGGCTTTATTGGAAGTGAAATTTTCTTATCACTCCTTTTTTGGTTGTATCTTTACTCCACAGAGCTTTCCTTCCCCAGGGCACAGAGAACAGAAATGTTCCCAGAATGTCTGCAATGCAGTATTTTGGGAACTTGATGGAAAATGTTCCATCAGAAAGCTTACGGTACAGCCTTGAATTTATCCCGGTTACAGGCAGCCCCACAAACGCACCAGAGACCCCGTGAAAGAAACAAAAGCCGAAAAAGAAATAAAAACGTCCCCTCCCCTTTTTGTTTCAGCTGAAAAAAGAGGGGGGCGAGCACCAGACAGACAGGATAATCACCGTGTAAAATCAGGCGGAAGTTTTTTCCTGTGGGCTTCATGGCTCATTGTTTTTCTCTCCCTTTATACTGCCGTCGGCTGGTTTGGCATCCCCACCCTCTTTAAAAGTATTGCAGTTGATCGGCTGCAGAAGGCCACCGGACTCGCCTTCACCGCCGGGGAGCTCACCTTCAACCCCTGGACTTTCACCTTCACCGGGAATGATCTCATCTTCTCAGAAAAAGGACAGCCCCCCCTTCTCACCATTCGGGAGGTAAAAACACGACTCTCCCCCCTGCCTCTTCTCCGTGCCGAATGGGTCTGCCGCAACGTTCAGGTACTGCAGGCAGATATGGATATTCGCCGTCGAGAAAATGGCCTGTACAATATAGGGTCTCTACTGCGCACGTATGGCCGCAACCGTGATTACGAAATCATGGATTTTTCCGAGCTGCCGTTCTACTTCTCCCTCAATAACATTGAGATTGAAAACTCACGCCTGCTTTTTTCAGACATTCCAAGCGGTCGCACCCACAGCGTCGATCACATCTCCCTGCACCTGCCGACTATCTCCAACTTCAACTGGGAACTTCCCCGCTACGTTACCCCCG
>JBFHIO010000193.1:0-4454 GCA_041596435.1 Desulforhopalus sp.
GAGTTTGTGTTCCTTTACAGGGAAAAGGTTCCAGTCATGGGTGACACCGATACTGATCTCCCCCGGAGCAAGAAGATCCAGTTGAGCCACCATCCAGTTGCAGATGGCGTCGGCCGCCACCGTAGAAGAGAGGACCTCGTCTTCACTTGCTTCACCGTTAAGCCACATGCGCAGATAAACATCGTGCCCCACCTCCCGCTGACGACGAACCGCCGTCGGGATATCCCGCATATAAAAAGGGGTCACCTCCTTCTCCACCTCAGTGTGCCGGGGAAAGACCCCGTTGCTCATGGCAAACCCCTTGGAGATAAGGTCAGCAGTCTCCATACAGCGGGTGATATAACTCGCCGCGATCTGCGGTTTCATATCTTCAGGCAGTGCGCGACCGAGATCACAGGCGAAATTCTTGCCTTCTTCGGTAAGAGTCATGAACGCCTCCATCTCGGGTCTTTTCGGATAACAGCGGGCGGAGTGCCGCACTATGACGGAAAGCTGGCCGTCTGCCTCGGCTGCGGCGGTACGAATAAGTTGAAGGGTTTCCTGGCTCTGCAGATCGTGTTTTGTTGGTTTCATGGCGGCGTCCTCGTCGAATTTTCAGAAATTGTTTCCTGCCATTTATAGTCACTGAGACCTTTTCAGGCAAGCCTGCAGAGAAACAGCTGTAATGCTCAATTCCAGTAACAGCACCTCTCCCGAAAAACGACCCGTTCTTTTTCTCTTCCACGCCGAAAAAACCTGCTATATTGGTGGTCTGATTTTCTACCCCCACTCATTTTTTTATGAAAAGGAGAACACCATGGCCGCTCGAGAAACATTTCAGTCACGCTTCGGCTTCATCCTCGCCTGTGTCGGTTCTGCCGTCGGCATGGCGAACATCTGGGCCTTTCCGATCCAGGTCGGGAAAAACGGCGGAGCCGTCTTTATCCTCATCTATCTTTTCTTTATCGCCCTCTTCAGCCACGTCGGCCTTTCCGCCGAGTTCGCCATTGGACGTCGTTCCGGTACCGGAACCCTCGGCTCCTATGAGAAAGCATGGAAAGATATCGGCCATGGCCGCCCTGGCTATCTGCTCGCCTGGCTGCCCCTTGCCGGTTCGCTGACCATTGCCATCGGTTATGCGGTGATCACCGGCTGGGTACTGCGCACCTTCGGCGGTGTCATTACCGGCGACCTTTTTACCGGAGGGGCGAACGGTGCCATGGATGCCGGAAAATTCTTCAATGACGCAGCAGGGCAGCACTTCGGCAGCGTCGGCTGGCATACGGCAGTGGTCGTCATAACCCTGCTCACACTCTTTCTCGGGGCAAGAAGTATTGAACGCAGCAACAAGATCATGATGCCGGTCTTTTTCATCCTCTTCCTCATTCTGGCCGTGCGGGTGGCCTTTCTACCCGGAGCCATCGAAGGGTACAAGCACCTCTTCATTCCCCGGTGGGAATACCTGTTCAAAGCAAATACGTGGATCTTCGCCATGGGGCAGGCACTCTTTTCCCTCTCCATCACCGGTTCGGGAATGATCGCCTACGGACGTTATCTCAAGAAAGATGTAGATATCGTCAAAGCAGCGCACTCCACCGCCATTTTCGACACTATCGCAGCCATGATCGCGGCGCTGGTCATCATCCCTGCGGGTGCGGCCTTCGGTGTCCAGTATACCGGCGGTGGCCCCGGACTGATGTTTGTCACCCTGCCGGGGGTGCTGGCACAAATTCCCTTCGGCCGACTGCTCGCCGCCTTCTTCTTCATCTCTGTACTCTTTGCGGCCATCAGCTCTCTGCAGAATATGTATGAAGCCGTGGCGGAATCGCTCATCAACCGCTTTAAAATTTCCCGCCTGCCCATCCTCATCGGCATGGGTTTGATCTGCCTCGGCGTAGGGGTCTTCATCGAACACGGCGACAACCTCGGCCCGTGGATGGACGTGGTGAGCATCTATATTATTCCGGCAGGTGCGGTACTCGGTGCCATTTCATGGTTTTTCATACAGAAACAGGAGCATCTGCTGGATGAAATCAACACCGGAGCCGTCCGCATCCAGGGGAAGGGTTTCATTACCATTGGCCGTTATATCTATGTCCCGCTGGTTCTCGTGGTGTGCGCTCTCAGCATTCTGCGCGTGCTGTAATACGTAAGCAGATATAGAAAAACCCGGTACGGCTTCTGCCGTACCGGGTTTTTCTAACATCTAAAACTTCTCCATTCTTTCTACCGCAGTACCTCCCGAGCAAAAGCCACCGTCTGCACCTCCGACCAGTACGTCCCGTTGATACCATCAATCATAAAGCCGAGATGTCCGCCAAAACGCGGTATTTTTACCCTGATACTGCCTGTCTCCGCAGGATAGCAGCGCGGTCCGAGAAAGGGGTCATCGGCGGCGTTGAGCAGCAGACACGGCGGCTTTATATTGGCAAGCAGCGGGGCAGAGCTGCATTCGCTCCAATAGTGACGGGCGTCACGAAACCCGTGCAATGGAGCAGTGTAGCGGTCGTCAAAAGCTTTAAAGTCATGAATCCTGCTGTATCCAATGTCATCAAGACACTCAGGAAAACGTGCCATTTTGCTGCGTATCCGTTCATGGAGCTGGACGAGGAAGTGTTTCATGTAGAGGCGGTTGATCGGCCGCGCCATCTGCGCGGCAGCATCGGCGAGATCTACCGTGGCGGAAATGCCCGCAACTCCTGCGATCTGGGGCGGAAGTTCAGCCCCGAGACGACCGGGATAGAGCAGACTGACATTACCACCCATACTGAAACCAATGAGAAGAATACGTTCATATCCGGCGGCGATTCCATGCTGAACAACGCAATGCAGATCATCAGTATCATCTTGACTGTAGAGACGCGGCAGGCGGTTCGGTTCACCTCCACAGCTGCGATAATTCCACGCCAGAGAGTCGATACCCAAAGGGGAGAGAGCCCGTGCCATTCCGAGGATATAAGGGCGACGGCTGTTCCCCTCAAGACCGTGGGAGAGGATGGCAAGATCACGCCCGCCACTTCCGAGCCAGTCGAGATCGAGAAAATCCCCGTCCGGCAGCTCCAGTCGTTCCCGCCGGGGAACCGCCCCATCCACCCGCCGAAAGAAAGCCGGGAGGATGGTCTGCAGATGATTGTTGCGCAGCCATGCACGGGGCATAAACTCCGCCCTGTTTGCATTCATTTCCTTCCCCAAATGCTCTCAAAATACATAGAAGAGCCCAAGGATAGAAACAACAAAGACCAGCGGCACATAGATATAGCGCCCGCAGAAGATAAAGGTGTTGTTCTGCTGGCGGGATGCCCCCGCGTTCACCTCATTCAGGAACGCCTTCGGCGATTGCATCCAGTACCAGGAGAAGGCACCGAGCGCTCCGGCCACAGGCAGAGCATAGATGGAAGCAAAATCCAGACAGGGACCAAGAATGGAAGCATCTTCAAGGAAAATCCCTGCACCAGCCAGTATTACCCACGCCGCCGCCACCACATACATTCGTGTCCATCTGGTATGTGGCTCAATGGAACCAACCACCCCTTCCACCATCGACTGCAAAGAACTCACCCCGGCGAGAATCACCGAAAAGAAGAAGAATGCGGCAAGCAGATGCCCGAACGGCATCATATCAAAAACCTCTGGAAGCACGACAAACATCAGCCCCGGCCCCCCCGTTTCATAGGGAACACCGAAGGCCGCACCTGCGGGAATAATAACAATTGCTGCCACCAGTGCCGCCACGGTATCAAGAACTGCCACCAGCCGCGCCGACTTGACGATATCCTCGCCCTCTCCAAGATAGGAGCCGTAAACCACCAGTGCCCCGGAGATGAGGCTCAAAGAGAAAAGAGCCTGCCCCATGGCGTAGACCCAGGTATTAAAACGGAAAAAATACTCCCACTGAGGAATAAAGAGGTGCCTGTAGCCTTCAATGGCTCCGGGAAGAAAGGCCACCCGTACGGCCAGAATAAGGAAGAGGATGAAAAAGGCCGGCATCATCACCCGGTTGCTCCAGTCGATGGAACGCGCCCCAAGCAGCAGGGTGGCAAGGGTGGCGGCGAGAACAAACATATGAGGACTGACTGTGCTGAATCCTCCTGTACCTGAACCGAAAAAATCCGCCGCACCCACTGTGTAGAGATCACCACTGACGACGCCGCTGAAGGTTCGCAGCACCCAGCCGACCACCACCGCATACCCCGTGGCCAGCAGCATGGAGGCAAGCAGTGGAATCCAGCCGATGAGACGGCCGGCCTTCCCTTTGCCCGAGTCTCCCCAGGAGGTCGAAAAAGCTGAGAGGACACCGGTTTTTACCCGGCGGCCGATGGCAAACTCGGAGGAGAGCCCAACCCAGGAAAAGAAGGCGATAAAAAAGAGATAGATGAGGATAAAGACCGCCCCGCCGTTCTGCCCGACACGGATAGGAAAGGCCCAGATATTAGCCATGCCCACAGCCGAACCGACGCTGGCAAGGACAAAACCGA
>JBFHIO010000194.1:0-4444 GCA_041596435.1 Desulforhopalus sp.
AGATGCCCGATTTCAGTGTGATCAGTGAAAATCAGATCGCCGCAGCTCTGGAAGGTGTCAATGTCGAAGAAGATGATGACGACGATGACGACCTTGTGATTCCTGACGTTGCTGAATCAATCGCTTTTACCAGTGATATTTCCGAAACTCCCGAAGAAGATAAAGCCGTTCCGCTTAAAACCCTTTCTCCCGCTGCTGCAGAGTCTCCTGCTCTTCAGGATACGATGGAGAGGAATGATACAGTCGATGACATTGAAGAGACTGCGCCTGCAACAGCTGGCACTGTTGAAGCTATTGCCGCTGTCGGCGGCCTCGCTGCCAGTGGGATGATGAGTGACTTCGCTGCAGGGAGTGAAGATGCAGATGAAATTCAAGAAAGTCTCGACGGTTTCTTTGGCCGGGATGAAGAAATTCTGGGTGGGCCTGTCATAGAGACAGATCCTGCTTCTGATTCTCCTGTTGTCTTTCTCCCTGCAGAAAACGATGAAGAACAGGATTCCGTACAAAATCTGCGCATGTACAGTGAAGAGTTTGTACAGGGAGGGACCAGAGCCAGCATCGAGGAGGTGCTCTCTGAACGGGACCGCCTGCGGGGACTTATGCAGGGGCGCCCCATAGAACTTAATCTCTTGCAGCTCTTTTCTACAGTTGCCGACTCTCTCAGCAGAGGTGATGAACCGGCTGATGCAGAATCTACAGCGCTGTTGCGATCTACAAGTCAAGCTCTGGCGGAGGTTCTTGCCGATGCCAATATCGTTCGAGACCTGGAAGTCCTCCGGGTGGAAACGGGTAAGGTTCTGGAGTGGCTGAGCTCGAGGAGAGTATGAGCTGAAGCTGTAACCAGGTCGAAGGAAATAAAAAAGAAGGGTGATGGTCGAAATGACCATCACCCTTCTTTTTTTGTTCTGTCTTGAAGCTGTTGACTTTCAGTCTTTTTCTTTCAGGAAATTATAACGTGGTGTTCCTCGACTTTATTGCTGCAGAAGAATAAAAAATGGTACTGGAAGCGAGCATCTTCAGGTGTTGTCGATGTCTTCGTATTTTCGTTTCATTGCGGTATTCACATTAACTGGTACCAGTTCACTCACATCTCCGCCGTTCTGGGCAATGTCCTTGAGCATGGAGGAGCTGATGTAAATCCAGCGGAATCCTGGCATGAGAAACACCGATTCTACCTCTCGATTGAGCTTGCGGTTAGCCAGGGCCAGCTGAAATTCGTAGTCAAAGTCTGAGACTGCACGAATTCCCCGCACCAGAGCAATGGCACCTTCGCGGAAGGCGTACTCCACCACCAGGCCCTTCACTGCTTCTACCCTGATGCGTGGCTCGTGTGCAAAATTCTCTTTAATCAGTGCGACCCGTTCTTCCGAGGAAAAGAGGGGGGCCTTGGAGGCGTTGACTGCAACAGCGATAATCAGCGTGTCAAAGAGATTGAGCGCACGGTAGATGATGTCCACGTGGCCCATGGTTATTGGATCAAAGGTTCCGGGGTAAACTGCGAGGGTCTTGTGCGAAGAAAGGGTATTCATTGGGGTATTGTCCGATAGAAGTGAAAGGCTGCCTCACCATACTTTCGCATTTCAGTGCGGGCCAGCTGCATGACTGCAGCGGGAAGCGGGGTGTCGTGACGTTCTTCGATAACAAGTATTCCGTGTTTGGTGAGGATATTTCGGGCGGCAATTTCACCGAGGATATGACTGGAAAGCCCGGTGTCGTATGGAGGATCGGCAAAGATAATATCAAAGCGCTGCATCTCTTCAGGCAATTCTTCAAGCTGCAGCGGCTGGCGCAGATCCTGCTGCAGCAGGCGGATTTCTCCAGCCTGCTGCCCTCTGGAAATGCTGTGGAGAACAGTCAGCACATTCTGTTTGATCAACTCCAGTGCCGGAGTGTTCTTCTCGACCAAAACCACCGTCTTTGCCCCGCGACTCAGTGCTTCCAGACCGAGTGCGCCACATCCGGCAAAAAGATCAAGCACCACTGCTCCGGTCACCCTATCTCCAAGGATGCTGAAGAGGGCCTCCCGGGCACGGTCGCTGGTTGGTCGAATTTCGAGCTGTTTCTGTTGCTGCAGGAGCGGTGTGTGCAACCGCCGTCCCTTTGCAAGACCGCTGATGATGCGCACAGGTCTTCCTCAGGAGAGACGGGCGAGCAGTGATTCTCCGCCACGCACCATATCACCGACCTCTACCTTCAGGTCGGCATCAGTTGGCAGGTAGAGATCAACCCGTGAACCAAAGCGAATCAGGCCGATGCGTTCGCCGGTACGAAGTTTATCGCCAGGTTCGATCCAGCAGACAATGCGCCGGGCAATGAGACCTGAGATCTGCACTACAGCAAGCTTCTTTCCTGAGTTCGTGGTGAGCAGGCTTGCGCAGTACTCGTTTTCCAACTCTGCCTTCTTGCTGTCGGCATTATAAAATTTACCGGGTTTGTACAGTACCTTCTCCACCTTCCCGGCAATCGGGATGCGGTTGACATGAACGTTGAAAACGTTCATAAAAATCGATATTTTCTGCGCCTTCAGGCCGGTGAAACGGTCATCTTCCACCTCTTTGATGATAATAACCTTGCCGTCTGCGGGAGAGACAACGGCATCTTCTTCAAAGGGTACAAAGCGCTCTGGATCGCGAAAGAACCAGAGGACAAAGCAGGTAATGATCAGGAAAAATAGAGCTCCCGTCACAAATTCCAGCATGGCCATAACGAGAGTGAGAAAGGCAAAGAAGGCGATAAACGGCCAACCTTCGAGGGCTATCGGGACTTTAGGCTGAATCATATCTCCTCCAGAGGGAGAGCGTGAAGGGTCGTTTGTTGGGAACACCGAAGAACCGGACTTTCGCCCACCTTTCTGGTTACAGTAAAAAATTATCCTCGGAGGTAAGCGTCAGGCTCCGATATTAATCACATCTGTGATGAACGGTGAGCCGATATAAGTATCTTAGGAATTCTTTTTCAAAAAAACACGAAAATAATTTCTAAGATACTTATATGTCTGCGGTAAAATTTCTTGCTGTCCCTCGAATATGAAGGAAATACAAGGTCCTTCAAGGTTTCTTATTTACTTTTTGGAGCGCGGGCCATGGCCACAGTTCCCGTGCGGACAATCTCTTTGATCCCCAGCGGACGCAACAGCTCAATACAGGCGTCGACCTTGGAGCCGGAACCGGTAACTTCGATGGTAAACGTCTTTGCGCTGACGTCTATTACCTTGGCGCGAAAGATATCAGTAATGCGCAGAACTTCTGCGCGGGTGGTCTCCACTGCCTTCATGCGCAGCAGCACCATCTCGCGTTCCACATAGGGAAGTTCGGCCATATCTGTGACTTTAATTACATCAATGAGTTTGTGCAGCTGTTTGGTGATCTGCTCAATAATTGCCGCATCGCCCCGGGAGACAATGGTAAGGACGGAGAGTTCACGATCCATGGTCTCTGCTACACAGAGGCTTTCTATATTAAAGCCCCGGCCACTGAAGAGACCGGTGACCCGGGAGAGTACTCCGGGTTTGTTTCTCAACTGTACGGAAATTGTATGTTTCATGGGGTTCTTCCTCTCAAAATTAAACCAGCAGCATTTCGGTGGTGGCCTTACCGGCAGGAACCATCGGATAAACATTCTCTTCACGGGCGATGCGGAAATCCATCAGCACCACATTATTGGTGGAGAGTGCTTCTTTGATTACCGGTTCGACTTCAGATTTCTTCGTTGCCCGCAGGCCGACTGCACCGTAGGCTTTTGCCAGGTCAATGAAATCGGGCAGAACCTCCATGGTGGTGGCGAAGTAGCGGCGATCATAGAAAAGCTCCTGCCACTGGCGCACCATACCAAGATAATTATTGTTGAGGATGGCAATTTTAATTGGCAGGTGATATTGCCGTGCGGTGGCCAGTTCCTGGATATTCATCTGGATGGAGCCATCGCCAGCTATATCAATTACGGTTTTTTCCGGGAAGGCGCACTGTGCTCCGATAGCTGCAGGCAGACCGAAACCCATGGTTCCGAGACCACCGGAAGTAACAAAATGACGTGCCTTGTTGAACTTGAAAAATTGAGCAGCCCACATCTGGTTCTGGCCGACCTCAGTGGTGATAATTGCATCTCCGCTGGTGAGTTCGTGAAGCTTTTCAACTACATACTGAGGCTTGATAATCCCGGACTCATCATCATGCCAGGTCATGGGGTGCTGCTCTGTCCACTTCTGAATTGTCTCAAACCACGGCTGATGGCAGGCCTTCTCCTCTTCGATGTTAATCCCTGTTTGTGTGTCGAACCAGTGGTTGATTGCCTTGAGAGCGTTGCGGCAGTCGGCAACAATGGGGATATCTACCCGGACGTTTTTACTGATGGAGGTGGGGTCCACATCAATGTGGATTACCTTCGCTTTGGTGGCAAAATCGGAGAGTTTCCCGGTGACACGGTCATCAAAGCGTGCGCCGACAGC
>JBFHIO010000195.1:0-4441 GCA_041596435.1 Desulforhopalus sp.
GACGGGCAGAAGGTTTCTCTTGAGAATTATCGTGGTGCTGTCGCCCGCACGGCACGGGTGAGTGATGATACCCTGCCCGGCGTGGCGGTGGCCGCTGGTTTGTACTGGAGCGATCCCGATGAGGGGGGCATCAACAATGTCACTTCGCAGAAAACCAGTGATCTCGCGGGCGGCTCCAATTTTCATGAATCAAGGGTGCGGGTGGTTGCAGTGTGAGTTTTGCGTTAGAGCACCAATAAATAAAGCCCGCATCCTGAAATTTTCAGGATGCGGGCTTTGTTGTTTTTATACCGCGAAAGGGGACGGGAGAGGGGAGACAGAAGAAAGGAGCAGGCAAAAGGTTTTTGTAGAGACGACCAATTTGGGCGTCTTTAGCACAACGGTTATTTCTGACACAACGGGCGTCTTGTTCCACAACGGACGTCATCGGATTTTGTTGTCCTGCTTTTCCTGTCTCCTGCCTCTCTTTTTTAATTAGCCAGGTTACGAACTGATAACGGCATAGAGCAGGTACCGTACAGCAATACCGATGGGTTGGAGCATGATGCCGAAAACACCGGTGATCATCAGTGCCAGCAGAATGAACATGCCATACCGCTCATAGTGCAGATATTTCATTGCAGCTTCTCTGGGCAGGATTCCCGCAAGAATTCGACTGCCGTCGAGGGGGGGGATTGGCAGAAAGTTGAAGACACAGAGCATGACATTCATCATGAAGCTGACCTGGAGCATATTCGCCATGGGAATTATTATGCTCGCCGGGATGCTGCCACTGATGACAACCATAAATTTTAAGAGAATCAGACTGACTATGGCCAGCAGCAGGTTGGTTACGGGACCGGCAAGAGCCACCCACAGCATGTCTTTCAGCGGGTCCTTGAAGTACCGTGGATTGACAGGGACCGGTTTGGCCCAGCCAAAATTGACGAGCAGCAGAGCGAGGGTGCCAACGGGATCAAGATGATGCAGCGGGTTGAGGGAGAGCCGTCCGGCGTTCTTCGCCGTGGGGTCACCAAAATGCAGTGCTGCCACGCCGTGGGCAACTTCATGCAGGGTGAGGGCGAAAAGCAGCGGCGGAATGCTGATGATAAGCTGTTGTATGTCGAAATGGGGGAAATTCATGTTTTACTGACGTCCTTTACCTTGTTTAACGATTAAATGGAGCTCTTCTGTAAATACGCAATACGGTAACCCGCTCTGGCGATGCGTCAAGATGTGAGAATGGGATCAGGCGGTGGGAGAGAGGAATTCTCTGCGCACGAGCTCCTCTTCGTCGCCGGGGGTATTGGTGAGGCCGTCGAGACGGGCAGTGACCAGGGTGTCGAGAACCTTTTTGAAGTTCGGCCCGGGTTTAAGGCCCAGAGCGATGAGGTCATCCCCGTTGAGCAGTGGACGCACCCAGCGCAGATCTCGGATGTAGAGGGTTATTGCTTCAATGACGCGACTTTTGCGGGCTACTGCCCTCATCGCCAGCAATCCCTCGATTTCAATCCCCTCGAGGATGCGGACGATATCGCTGTTTTTCATATCGCGATACTGGCGCAGGCGGGTGATCCGGCTGTCCATCAGCTCTTTTTGAGTGAGGAGGAATTCGCGGTTTTTCGGACTCTCGTTGAAGCGGTCGCAGTAGTTGCCGAGAATGGGCAGCGGTGAGCGGCTCATGATGACCAGCAGATACACCTGCCAGCGGCAGCAGGGTTCATTGAGAAAGAGCAGGCTGTGCCAGGAGATGGTCTCCCTCGCCTGACCGAGGATGTGTCTGAAGCGTCGGTCAATGCGGCAATAAGGCTTGAGGTCCGGCCAGATGAAGCGGTAGAGATTGAACTCTCCGAGCCGTTCCAGCGCCGGGAGAGGATTGTCTTCTTCAAGGATGATCTTCAGCTCGGTGGCGTAGCGGGTGTCCGTTGGTTTGCCGAAAAGGCCCATCTCTACGGCGTTGCGAATCAGGCGGCGGGTGTGCGGGGAGATGGTGAAGCCCATGCGTTTCTCAAAGCGAACGGCGCGAAAGATACGGCTGGGATCCTCCACAAAGCTGAGGTTGTGCAGGGTTTTGACGGCCTTCTTTCTGAGGTCGCTCTGGCTGTGGAAAAAATCGATGAGTTCGCCGAAGCGGGCCGGATTCAGCTGAAGAGCCATGGCGTTGATGGTGAAGTCTCGACGGTAGAGATCCAGCTTGATAGAAGAGAGTTCCACCGTCGGCATGGCGGCGGGGGAATCGTAATATTCCAGACGGGCGGTGGCGATATCGACCTTGAAACTGCCATCTTTGTGGGTTCCCGGCAGGCTTTTGGACATTTTCGGCGGCAGGAGAACGACGGCGGTTTTGAACCGTTCATGGGTGCTGTATCGGCCTTCGGTGTGAGCCGCGAGCTGGCGGGCGAACTCAATGCCGTCGCCTTCCACCACAATGTCGAGATCGAAGTTGGGGCTGTGCAGCAGCAGGTCGCGGACGAAGCCCCCCACGGCGTAGGCCCGACAGTGGAGTTTATCGGCAAGCTCGCCGATGTGACGCAGCAGCATGATCATCTCCCGGCTGAGGCTGTCGGCGATTATCGCGTTGAGATTGTGCTGATTGCCTTCAGGGGCGTTACTGGCCTCTGCACCATGCAGCTGTTTGGGTGAGAGGGCTGGATCGCCGACGAGGCGGTTAAGCAGGTCGGTACGGGTGATGATGCCGAGCAGTCCTTTCTCTTTACTGAAAATAGGGATGATGCGCTGGAGGTTCTCGATGATGAGATCCTGAATATCGGCGAGGGTGGCGTTGAGGCCCAGAGTGGCGAAATCGCTGCTCATGTAGTCACTCACCGGGCGGTTTCCGAGATGGTGCTGGCTGGCCCGTTCGAGGGTTTGCCGTGAGATGATGCCCACGGTCTCCTGCCCGGAGAGTACGGGGGCCGCAGTAATGTTATAGCGCACAAGAATTTTCTGGGCGGTGTCGATGGTGTCATTCGGGGAAACGGTGATCGCTGGACTGCTCATCATCTCGCCCGCCACCGGAGCCGGGCGGATGTGTGCGTGGAGAACGCGGACCAGTTTCTCCTGGGCCTGGATGAGGGTAATATCGCTGATGGTGGCGGAGGCCGCCATTGAATGTCCGCCGCCGCCGAAATCTGCCGCAATCTCCGCAGTATTGATGTCGGGGGTGCGGCTGCGGGCGATAAGGTGGATGCGTCCGGCCATGGAGAGCAGGGCGAAGATGGCGTTGAGGTTCTCTGTCTCCAGCAGACGGCGGACGACAAGGGAACAGTTGTCTACATATTCATCACAGGCGCAGGTGGCGATCACGACAGGTACATCCTGAATGGTGTAGCGGCGGGCAGTGCTGAGCAGTTCGTGGAGAATATTCGCCTGCGCGCTGTTGAGTTCGTGGCTGAGGTAATGGCTGACGACATCGAGCCGGGCACCCTGATCAAGCAGCCATGCCGCAGCACGCAGGTCGGCAGGGGTGGTCGAAAGGTGGCTGAGGCTGCCGGTGTCTTTATAGATTCCGAGGGCGAGGGTGGTCGCATCCTCTACGGAGAGGGGAACGGCGCGCTCGCGCAGCAGCTCGGTGAGCAGGGTAGTGGTGGCTCCGCATTCACGAATGATTTCGAAGTCGCCGTGCAGATCATCGGGAGTTGCCGGATGATGGTCAAAAATATTGAGGGTGAGTCCGGGGTTGTTGAGGCAGGCGGCGAAGTTGTTAATTCGGGACGGGATGCGGGTGTCAACGAGGGTGAGAGTACTCACGTTCTCCCTGTCAACTTCCTTTGGGGTGAGCACTGTCAGATCAAGGTAGCCGGAGTTGAGAAAGTCATGCACGTTACGGTCGCTGGAACCGGAAAAGGCGGCGACGGCATCGGGAAAAAGCCGTATTACGGCGAGCATGGAGGCGAGACTGTCAAAGTCTGCCTCGGGATGGGTGGTTACAAGATGCACTGTGCTGTCCCGGCTGAGGTTTCCTCCTGTGCCTTGAATATGAACGAAATACAAGCTGTTTCAAGGTACCCTTGTGAAAGATCGAACAACGAAAAGATTTTTTACCAACGAAAAAATGCTCTAAACATGCGAAAAAAGGCATTTTATATATAATAAATTTAGTGTGTTTCGCGTGTTTAGCTGGCCATCCGGTTTTTTGTCTTTTTGTTGGTTATTTTGTAAAAGATCGAACAGCAAAAAGCTTTTTTGCCAACGAAAAAATACGCTAAACATGCGAAAAAAGGCATTTTATATATAGAAACTTTCGTGTGTTTCGTGTGTTTCGTTGGCTATCCGGTCTTTGTCTTTTTTGTTGGTTCTCTTGTAAAAGATTGAACAACGAAAAGATTTTTTTGCCAACGAAATGCTCTAAGCATGCGAAAAACGGCATTTTATATATAAGAAATTTTAGTGTGTTTCGTGTGTTTCGTTGGCTATCCGGTCTTTGTCTTTTTTGTTGATTCTCTTGTAAAAGATTGAACAA
>JBFHIO010000196.1:0-4426 GCA_041596435.1 Desulforhopalus sp.
AAAAAGACTGCCGCTCTTCCTGCTCCTCAGCTTAAAATTTTGAGAATTTCTTCACAGCGCCTTTCAGCCGTGGCATAAATTTTTTCAGCCTCTTGCAGAATCTCATTTTTCCAGGGCTCATCCTCTATACCAGGCGTATTTATCAGCACATTCTGCCACGCCCCCCATATTCCAGTTTTCAAAGAAACCGCCCCGACAAGGGTATCCGATTTTGATGCAGGATTACCGTTTTTCGCCACAATCTCCAGCGCATCCCAGGAAGAGCCTGCAAGCCGCATGATGGAAAGAGGCACCTTGACCGCAGTTTTCAATCCAGCCTGCATCTTTTCATGGCGAACGACCTTCTCTGCATCCGTTTTTTTCGGCATGCGGAGCCCTTCCATATACTCGTTGAAGGCCAGAGTATCCCTGTCGATCATTGCAATAAGGTCCTGCGTCAGTTCATGCAGCACGGGGATGGCCTTTTCAAGTTCTCCCTGTACACTTTCAAACTTGCGCACCCCGTAGGTCAATTTGGCAACCATGGATCCAAGCCCGGCACCAAGAGCCGCAACAATCGCAGAGACGGAACCGCCCCCGGGAGCAGAGCTCCGGGCGGCGACTTCCGTTATCAGATCGCGGGCAGAAAGCGAGGCAAGCGGTTCTTCAGGTTTTTCCGCTGTAATATACTCCACAATCCGCTCTTCAGGCTTAAAGGAAGCAACGGAGTTCAACCCCAGACGCTCAATAACAAGGCGGAGTTTCTGGTGCTCTTCATAGAGAAAGAGCCCCTCCTTTTTAATATAGTAATCCGCCGCCATGAGAAGAGATTCGAGGGGAACAATACCCACAATTTCAGAACCGGCAATCCCGAGTCCAAGCTCCTCCGCCTCCTGCTTCACCGCCTCAAACAGTGTATGAATCCCAGTAACATTGTAATCGTTGAGATTAACGCTTACCTGCGCCATTTTATATTCTTCAACATACCATCCCATCCCTTTCACACACTTCAACCTGCCGGGTTTTCCACTGCCGCGCCCGGCTTCCCGCAAATTAAGAGCGATACGGTGGGCCTGGTTGGAGGTGGCCAGTAAATTTACGTTGTAAGCAATGAGAAACATCCTCGCACCAACAGCGGACGCCCCCCACTCGGGGATAAACTCAGTCGGCCCGAAGTCGGGCTTCCACCTCGGATCCTGCAACCGCTCTTTGAGCCCCTCATACTCTCCCTGACGAACATCAGGCAGTTTCGTGCGATACGTCTCTGTTGCAGCATGTTCATAGAGAAAAGAGGCAATGCCCAGCTCCTCAGCCGCACGGGCGGCGAACCGCCTGGCGATCTCTACACAATCATCCATGGTGACCCCGGCCACAGGGATAAAAGGACAAACATCCATGGCACCAAAGCGGGGATGTTCTCCGTGGTGCATTCTCATATCGATTAATTCCCGGGCGACCCGTGCTCCGGCAAGTGCACCCTCGATCACAGCCTCAGGATCACCGACAAAGGTATAAACCGTACGATTGGTGGACGCCCCGGGATCAACATCTATAAGGCTCACACCATCCACACTGCGAATTGCGGTCGCGATCGCCTCAATGGTTTCCTTATTACGTCCTTCCGAAAAATTAGGAACACACTCCACTATTTTACGCATTTTCTTTCTTTCACCTGGTGCTCTTTTTCTCAAATTTTATACAGGAAATCCTGAAATCGGACCTCTAAACCTGCCATCCAGCAACTGCACTTTCCTGTAAGGCTTTTTATTTCTCGTCGGCAAGGGACATTTGAACAACCGCCAGGACTCAACGCTCTTCACCATAGCTTACAGGGGAGGCAGACACCGCCGTTCTGGCTTTCATAAAGTTTAAACCAAGAATAGCGAAGACCAGTATCGCCCCAAAAATAATGACAGCGAGATTACTGGAGACAAGGCAGAGTCCTCCAATAGTCAACAGCACTTTCCCCCACATGGAGACAGGCATACGGAAATAACCGATATAGGCTGCCGAGAGAGCAATGATACCAAGAACTCCGCTGACGATGGCGATGGAAAATTCGCCGAATTTAAAATCAATGAAAAGCATGGAAGGGGCGTAAACAAACATAAAGGGGACCAGAGCCTTCCCCATGGAGAGTCGAAAAGCCGTCATGCCTGTGGCCATTGGGTTGGCACCGGCTATTCCCGCGCCGGCGTAGGCGGCCAGCGCCACCGGTGGAGTCACATCCGCAAGAACACCGTAATAAAAGACAAAAAAGTGAGTCGCTATGAGAGGCACACCGAGGTTGTTCAGCGCCGGCCCCGCAATAGAAGCGAGAATGATATAGCAGGGGGTCGTGGGAATACCCGCACCCATGACGATACAGGCGAAAGCAACCAGAATGAGGCCAAAAAAGAGGGTGCTCCCCTCAGCCGTAATATAGTGAAACGGATCAATGGAACTTAAGAATATACCGATATTAGAGGCAAGCTCCAGAACTGTGCCGGAAAATTTGAAACCGAGGCCGGTGAGAGTAATCATGCCAAGGATAAATCCCACACAGGCACAGGCAGCACCAATGGCAAGGGCGTAACGCGCCCCCTGGTCAAGACCATGGACGATATCCCTCGGCGTAAGGGTGTGGGAGGCATCGAGATCACCAATCCCAAGTTTGCGGGTAATCAGTGGAATCCACGAGCAGACGACAGAGAGAATAATCCCCCAGAAAGCAGCAAGATACGGGGTATACTGCATAAGCAGCAGAGTCACCATCACGGTAAGAGGAACCATCAGATGCCATTGCCGCCTCAGTAGATTTCCGAGGAGCGGAATCTGATCCCGGCTCATCCCCTTGAGACCAAGTCGCCGCGCTTCAAGATGAACCATGCTCAGGGTGGCAAGATAGTGAAAAAGCGCGGGAACGATGGCGATCAGAATAATCTTGTTATAGGGAATGCCAAGCATCTCCGCCATAACAAAGGCAGAAGCTCCCATAATCGGGGGGGTTACCTGACCACCGCAGGAAGCAGAGGCCTCCACCGCCGCAGCAAAAGAGGGAGAGAAGCCGTTTCGCTTCATCATGGGAATGGTGAAAGAACCAGTGGTGGCAGTGTTGGCGATGGGGGAACCGGAGATCATCCCGAAAAAACCCGAGGAGACAACCGACACCTTGGCAGGTCCTCCGGAGTAGCGACCGGCGAGGATCATTGCCAGGTCGATAAAGAGCTGACCAAGTCCAGAAGCCTGCGCCAGAACACCGAAGAGAACAAAGTGGAAAACGTATGTGGCAACAACCCCGACAGCGATACCGTAAATTCCTTCAGTACCAAGGTAGAGATGTTCCACAATACGGATAATATCGTAGCCTCGATGGGCAATCATGCCCGGTAAAAACGGCCCGAGAAGACCATAGAGAAGCGCAAGAGCACCAATTACCGGAAGTGTCTCCCCCATGACCCGGCGGCAGGCCTCACTCACCATGATGATTGCCAGCAGACCGAGGACATAATCTTCGGTTTGTGGAAAACCCACATTAGAGATGAAGATCTCTTTGAAAAAGATAATGAGATAGAGAGAAATTCCGGCTCCTGCAATTGCCAGCGGCCAGTCGGCGATGGAGACGCCTTTCCCTTTCGCACGCAGGTATTCCAGAGGAAGAGCAGTAATGGAGATAAGCAGTGTCACCAGCAGAATGCTTACGCTCGCAAGAGGGGAGATTCGGTCACCGAGGCGATCAACCAGCTGCCAGCCGAGGAAGAGATAGAAGCTGGCAAAACAGAGGCTGAAAAACCATCCCCTTATTTTATTGGAGGGTACATGACGGGGAAAAACAAGAAAAGTAAGGCCGAGGACAAAGCTGAGATGCACTGTGCGGTGCATGATTTCATTGAGCAGTCCAAAACCTGCGGTGTAGATGTGAAATACGGAGAGACACACGCAGAGAATCAATACGATGGAGGCGGTTACCCCCCGCAACTCACGAAAATTGGACTCTGCATCATACTTTTTTACAATCTCTTCAACCTCGGTTTCAGAGAGTTCGGGCCTGGGCGTGGTACTGGAATATTTTTCTGCGCTCATACATCCTCTTTGCTCTTATGGAAACCTTGAAAAACCCTGTCTTTCGTTCATATTCGAGGGACAGAAGAAAATTTACCGCAGGCAGATGAATGATCTTCTGAGGATAAATTTTTGACTGTAATGAAGGAGATGAACGAAAGACAGGGTTATTCGATGTTCTATTATTTGGTTATGGACAGGGAACCCCCCGCAACTCGATGGCCCCGTCGGGCCACTGATTAAGGTTAATATTTTGACGTTTGAGGTGGAGACGATTTTTGTATCTTTTGTCAGTGCGCACGACCAGCTTTGGAATTGGCCTGCACATCTCAACAATGAACGTATCGTTCACCCGCCGCCAGCTGGTGATATTTGGCTCATCAGCCTGTGATGGCAACCCGGCTCC
>JBFHIO010000197.1:0-4418 GCA_041596435.1 Desulforhopalus sp.
CGTATCTCCCGTTGGAAAATGTATATTGGTTCGGCTGTGATGTTCCCAGTCTACAGAGACTACGATGCAACAACACCTTCAGATGAATATCGTCTTGAGGTAAAGGTTGTTAAAACTTTTAAACTTCTTTGATCTGCTGATTTCCCGCTTGTTCCAGACGGGGTCCTGCTGATCGAGGAGATGTCTTTCCCGTAACTTATGGGTTCCTTGTTTCCGGCTTGTGCTGTCTCGATAAGTACTAAAATGCTGTGCAGTGTAACAACAAGTGTGCTCATTCGGTGAGAAAAAAGATGAAAAAAAACGGTGAATTGACCAGGTCAATTCACCGTTTTTGTTTATACGCGTTCTGCTTGGCTGCAAAAGAATTAACTCTCTTCCGGGAGACAGGTTTGTTCCTCCTCCTTGCGTTCTCTCGCAAATTCTCGCATATCCATGTTCTCATCAGTTTCGTCAATGATCTCTCTGCCCATGATCTCTTCAATGGTGTCCTCAAGAGAGATGACACCCACCATCGTTCCATACTCATCGACCACCACAAAAAGGTGTTGATGGCGATCAAAAAAATCACGCAGGATTGTGTCGAGCCGCGCGGTTTCCGGTACGAAATGCACCTCAATGCGAAACTCGGCCAGCCGCATGGATTTCTTGTCCTCAGCAGCCGCCTGCAGCACATCCTTGCGCATGATCAGGCCGGTAATGTTATCCTGTTCATCAATATAGACCGGGATCCGGCTGTGGCTGCTCAGTTCAGTGAGCATCTCCATGGCGTCACCCACGGAGAGGGATTCATCAAGGGTGAAGGTGACGGTACGCGGGGTCATAACATCACGCACAATTTTTGTCTTGAGATCAAGAATGTTGCGAATCACAAGCTCTTCGCTCTCCTGAATATCTCCAGATTCCAGCGAGAGCGAGGCAATAGTCTGCAGTTCCTCGGAGCTGATGGATTCATCCTTGCGCTGCGGCAGAATTTTCATCAGCAGGCGGCAGAGCCAGACTATTGGTTTGAGGACGACCACCATGCTGCGAATTGGCCATGCGACAATGGGGGCGAGCACATGGGCATAGGTGACGCCAATGGTTTTTGGCAGGATCTCTGAGAAGATGAGGATGGAGAGGGTAAATACACCTGAGAAGAGAAAGAGGCTTCCCGCGCCGAACAATTTGGCTGCTGCCGCTCCGGCCACGGCCGCACCGATCGTGTTGGCGATGGTGTTCAGAGTGAGGATGGCGGTAATCGGTTCTTCAATATCAGAACGCAGTTCATAAAGCAGACCTGCGGCCGGGTTGCCCTCTTTCTTCAGCATCTCAACCTGGCTGGAACTGATGGAATAAAGCACTGCTTCGCAAATGGAACAGAGGGCAGAAACAACAATGGCAAGAGTTACAGAAATAACAAGGGTGTGCAGCACGGGGAGTCAACCTCCTTAATTGATTTACGGGGCGTGTGAGGTGGAAATGGAGTATTTTCGGGGAACCTCAATGTCCTCCTGGAAAAAAGCCAATACGTTCTTATAATGTAAGTCGTTTTCAGGCAAAGTACCAGAAAGATTATGTATTGAAAAAACAGTTTTGCGTAAGGAGATTACAATATGGAAGTTGAGATTGTGGACGCTGCAGAGCGTGAAAGCTGGGGGGAGGCTGACCTTCTTGCAGTCTTTGGTGTGAATAAAAAGGATAAAGTCAGTTTTGATGCGGCTGGCGACAGCCTGCTGGCCCCCCTTATGCCGTCGGCGGTCTTGAGCGATTTTGAGGGCAAAGCGGGTGAAAGCCTGTTCTTTTATCCCCTCGAAGGTGAGCAGGGTGAGCCCTCTCCGGCAAAGAGAATGCTCCTTGGCGGGCTGGGAAAAAACGCCGACCGTGAGAAACAGGATGACTGTGCTGAGCTGTTACGGCTGGCAGGTGGCAATATTGCCGCTTCCTGTGCAACCGGGAAGGTGAAAAAACTCGCCGTGATGATTCCGCAGGTGAAAGGGATCAAAAATGATTTTTTTGCCGAGCACCTTCTCGAAGGGCTGCTCCTTGGTCTTTACAAATTCACCAAATATAAAAACGAGAAAAGCGAAGAGAAGAAGGAAAACATTCCCGCCACGGTACACCTGCTTGCTGAGAAAAAGACATCTTCTCTGCGCAAGGCTGTCAGCCGTGCAGAAAATGCTGCCCGTGCCGGCAATATCGCCCGTGATATGGCTAACGAGCCTGGTAACGGCTGGACTCCCTCCGACTTCGCAGCCTTTGGCAAGAAGGTGGCGCGGCGCAAGCATGTCAGCTGCAACGTTCTTGACAAATCAGCGATGAAACGGCTTGGTCTTGGTGGAATTCTCGGTGTGAATCAGGGCTCTCATGAGGCTCCGAAGCTGGTTATTGTGGATTACTGCCCGGAGAAATACAGCAAAACTGTGATGCTGGTGGGCAAAGGGCTCACCTTTGACTCTGGCGGGGTCTCGCTGAAACCGGGTGCCGGGATGGAGGATATGAAATATGACATGTGCGGTGGAGCGGCTGTCCTTTCTGCTCTGGATGCCATCGCCGTTGAGAAACCCGGTGTGCGCGTGATTGGTCTCGTTCCTTCCACCGACAACATGGCCGGGGGCGGGGCTCTCAAGCCGGGAGATATTATCACCCATTACGGTGGAATTACCTCCGAGATTGAGAATACCGACGCCGAAGGACGGTTGATTCTCGCCGATGCCCTCGCCTACGGTATTGCCCAGTTCGAGCCGGACTGCGTTGTCGACCTCGCCACCCTTACCGGTGCGGTGATAACAGGTCTTGGTCACCATCGTACCGGCATACTCAGTAACGATGACGATCTCTGTGGCAGTCTTGTTGCAGCGGGGAGCAGGGCGGGGGAACCGCAATGGCGTCTGCCGCTTGGAAAAGAGTATGAAAAGCAGATTGAATCCAAAGTAGCGGATGTCAAGAATACCGGTGGCCGTCCGGCGGGAACGATCACTGCTGCAGAGTATCTTCACAAATTTGTCGGGAAGACACCCTGGGCTCATCTCGATATTGCCGGTACCGCGTGGGATTTCACAGAGAAATCCTACGTTCCTAAAGGGCCCAGTGGCATCGGAACCCGGACGCTGATCGAGTTTATTCGCAGTTTCTGAGAAAAAGGTGGAAAAGGGAAGGCCCTGTAACGTAACAAATTCAGGGCGTTTCCTGCAGCTTGACCTGCAGGAACTCGTTGGCATACTCAATTACATCTTCATCGGCAAGCTGGCGGCCGCGGCGTAACTCAAGTTCGCCATTTACCTTTACTTCACCTTCTGTGATGCGAATCCTTGCCTCAACGCCATCCTGGACGGCATCGGCAAATTTAAGAAACTGCCCGAGACGGATAGGCAATGTGCGAATGAGAACTGGTTTGATATTCATGGAATCCAGAGTTGAAAAATATGGAGAAAAAACGCTTTCTTGTTGCGTTGTTGCTGCTTTTCTTCGATAATAGGCCGTTGAACATACACAATTTTATCCACAATAACATCTATCAAAGGAGTTTAAAAATGGATTTTGTCTCGCTTGGCAAGAAAGCGGCCCTTGGCTGTACCATGCTCTTCTGCCTCACCGGCTGTATGCAGATGGGTATGGGGGGGGCTCCCAGTGACCTCGACAGTCCGGATGCCGTCGCTACTGTGGTTGAAAACTATCCCGATATTGAACTCCCCATCGAAATGAAGGCAGTCCCGGCAAAGAGCATGGGGCTCTCCACTGACTCTTTCAAAGGCGGGATTCATCAATACTCCGGCCGGGTCGATGTAGAATCTCTGCGTGACTATCTCCTCGCTTCCATGCGCAACCACAAATGGAAACTGGTTGGGGAAGCAAGCTATGAGAATACCATGCTGGCCTTCAGTAAGCCCAATCGTACATGTCTGGTTGTGCTCAGAGAGGGATTGTTTGGTAAGAGCATTGTCAGCCTTTATGTTACCGTTGATGTTACTGCCGCCAATCGACTCAATCCCTTTGGCGAGCCAGTAAGTAATTAATTGTGTGGTGTATCTCGAGTTTAGACGTTTTTGTCAAGCCTTCCCGCTGTTGCATGCGGGAAGGCTTCTTTATTATTTGTGGAGATGAAATATGTGTGGAATAGTTGGCTATTGCGGACCAAAACGTGTTGTTCCGGTAATGCTTGAGGGGTTGCGTCGTCTGGAATATCGTGGATACGACTCTGCCGGTATTGTGTATCTTGAGGACGGCAAACTGGTCAAGCATCGGGCAAAGGGAAAACTGGCTGAACTGGAGGCGATCATCGGTGACGCCATCATCGCTGATTCCCATATCGGCCTTGGTCATACCCGATGGGCCACTCACGGCGCACCCACTACGGAAAATGCCCATCCCCACAGCGACTGTACCGGTGAGCTGGTAGTCGTTCACAACGGTATTATTGAGAACTATCACTCCCTGCGCGA
>JBFHIO010000198.1:0-4382 GCA_041596435.1 Desulforhopalus sp.
AAAGAACGCCCCAAATCCTGTGGATTCGAGGCGTTCTTTTTTTGGGAAATGATTTAAGAGAGTTACATCTCTGCCAGCCACTTTTCCATTGCTGCAGCTGAGAGTTTTGCCCGTTCCTCACCACGAAATTTCTTGCGGATTTTTTTCTCCCAGGCGGGAAAGAGTCCGAAGTTTACATTGGAGGGCTGAAAGTGCTTTGCCTCGCTCTCAGTGAGATGGTGAATGAGGGCACCGAAGGCAGTGTGCTGTGGTGGCACCGTCGGCGCAAGCCCTGCTGCCAGTCGTGCGGCATTGATTCCAGCCAGAAGGCCCATTGCCGCCGATTCCACATATCCCTCAACGCCGGAGAGCTGCCCTGCAAGAAGCATATCGGCGCGCTGTTGAAACTGCAGGGTGGGGCGGAGAAGTTCCGGCGCGACAATGAAGGTGTTGCGGTGGATTGAGCCGAGACGGGCGAATTCGACATTTTCCATCCCCGGGATTAAACGGAAAACACGCTTTTGTTCCGGGTAGGTGAGCTTGGTTTGAAAGCCGACCATATTGTACGTGGAGCCTTCTTTGGTCTCTTTGCGCAGCTGTACCACGGCATATGCACTGCTGCCATCAGGTTTTTCCAGGCCCACCGGCTTCATCGGCCCGAAGCGAAGAGTATCATCACCCCGGCTGCGAATCACCTCCACCGGCAGGCAGCCTTCAAAATACTTTGCCTTCTCAAAATCCTTCAGCGGTACATAGTCGGCATTGGCCAGTTCGGTGATGAAACGCAGATATTCCTCTTCGTTCATCGGGCAGTTGAGGTAGTCGCCGGGACCGTCCTCCCAGCGGGATTTACTGTAGACGATATCAAAATCCAGTGAATCTTTATAGACAATGGGAGCAATGGCGTCGTAGAAGGCGAGGCGATCACGGCCGGTGAAGGCTGCGAGGGATTCGGCCAGTGGCTCAGAGGTGAGCGGGCCGGTGGTGAGGATGACGGGTGTGTCGGTTTCGGGGGGTATCTCCAAAACCTCCTGCTCAATTACCTCTACTTGCGGGTTATTTTTGATGCGCTCGGTAATGTACTGCGAAAAGTCATCGCGGTTCACTGCCAGAGCGCGACCGGCGGGTACTGCGGTAGCCCGTGCGGCCTCAATGAAGAGCGAGTCCAATGCGGCCATTTCCCGTTTCAGCAAGCCGACGGCGGAGGTCGGATCGTCGGAGCGCAGGGAGTTGGAACAGACCAGTTCGGCCAGTCCATCACTTTCGTGGGCGGGGCTCTTCCGCCCCGGTTTCATGTCAATCAGGCGGACACTGCCGCCGCGTTTGAGAATCTGGAAGGCCGCTTCGCAACCGGCGAGGCCACCGCCGATGATGGTGATTTGGGTCATATTGATTTACTTGAATCCTTTGTGGAAGTTTTTTGAAAATAAAAAAGAATGCGATACAGATCCATAATCAAGAAGGCAGATCGCGAGAAAGAATACCATATTTGTTGGTCTCGATGTGTATAAAGATTCTACGGGGGGAGTATTTGCCGATGACAGCAGGAAGGGATACCTGCGATCGCAGGAAGTCTCAAAGGTGCCCTCAAATTGTTGCACAGGAGAGCCTGCAGGCTCCAAAAAAGATCTTTGGTTGTGCCGTTTTTTTATGAAATAATCTGCAGAAACTCTGTAACCTTTTTCAAAATACATCCAGGCTGAAGTGGATATTTTTTTGCGCCATACGCAAAGAGAAGAGTATGCTGTCTTTACAGAGAGAAACATCCTCCTGGAGACTGCCTGCACACAATATTCTAAATCCTATAGCGGATTTGTACTCTCAGGTAAAATAACCCATGCTTAACATAACCCTTGGCATAGCTGTTTTACTTTCAAGCGGGCTGCTTTTTGCGAAATTTGTGCAGCTCTTTCGTCTCCCTTCGGTGACGGGGTATATTCTGGCAGGTCTTGTTCTTGGTCCGTCCGGGCTGGGGATTCTTACTCCCGAGGGTGTCGGCCATCAATTAGATCACTTTACCCAGCTTGCCCTGATGATGCTTGCTTTCGGTATTGGCGAGCATATAGAGTTGCGCCGACTGCAAGACATCGCCAAAGATGTGACCTGTATCAGCTTTGTTCAGGCTTTCGCCACCTATCTGTGTGTTTTGGCTGCAACCTGGTTTGTTGCACAACAGGTCTCTCCCGCAACCAGTCCACGTGATAATTTCATTCTGGCAATGCTGCTCGGTGCGATAGCTGTCGCAACTGCACCGGCGGCCCTTCTGCTTGTTGTGCGTGAGTTGAAGGCCCGGGGACCGTTTACCTCAACGCTGATGGCGGTTATTGCTATTGATGACGGCATCTGTATCATGTTGTTTGGGATTACTGTTTCCATCGGTCATCAACTGATTGGCAACAGCGCTGTTACCCCGGTTGTGGGTATTATGGGGGCCGTTTCCGAGATATTCTTTTCTATTCTAACAGGCGTTGCTACCGGATTTTTACTTGATCTGGTAATGGATAAACTCCAGCGAAAAGGCGAAATGCTCACAGCTGGCCTCGGCCTTTTACTGCTTTGTGGAGAAATAACGAGGGAACTGCATCTTTCGCCGCTTCTTGCCGGGATGATGGCAGGTTTTGTCATTATCAATCGGGCCAAAAGGGACGTTCGCCTGTTCAGAGTAATGAACAATTTCGAGCCTCCTGTTTATGTCCTTTTCTTTACCCTGGCCGGTGTTCATCTCAATCTGGAGGCTCTCTGGCTGGCCGGATGGGTTGGCCTTGCCTATTTTATTGCCCGTATTGCCGGGAAATATTTTGGCTCTTTTCTGGGGGGGACGTTGTCCGGGGCATCAGGGGCAGTGCGAAATTATATGGGGCTTGCTCTCCTTCCCCAGGCAGGGGCTGCCATCGGCCTTGTATTTATCGTCACCAGCGATTCGCAACTCAGTGGCTGGAGCGAAATCATTACGCCAGTTGTTTTCGCCGGGGTAATGATCTCAGAGCTTATCGGGCCGTCCCTGGTACGCTTTTCTCTTGAGCAGGTCGGAGAAACGGGGGTCACCCACAAAAAACATCAATTGTTCGGAAAATCCCTGCTGAAAAATTTCCTTGGACGTTCGCAAGACCGCTGGGCCCCTGCCCCCTGGAATGGTGCGCTGCTCCATCCGGTGGAGACCCCCCGGGGGGTGGTGCTTTTTGGTGCCGAAAATATCACCGCAGTCCGGGGTCTTGCGAGGATCTCGACTCTTTTTGCCGACCATTACCAGGCCATGCCAAAATCGGTTCGGGTTCTTGCTCCGAAGCTGAAAAACAGCCTGAGCGAAAAAGACATTGAAGAGTTGTTTTCCACTGAGCAGGACGAAACTGAAAACCTGGGATACCCCTTGCAGAAAGAACTCGTTTTCGGCACACCGGAACAGGGGCTGCTCGAAGCGGTGAATAAAAATCAGACCAGACTTCTGGTCCTTGGGTATCATGCCAGCTCGAAGCCTCTTGCCATGAAGAAGGTCTTTACAACAATCACCGATAACGTTTCCTGCCCGGTGGTGGCGATTCGGTTTGCAGACACACTTTCTTTTGATCGCATCCTCGTCCCCTTTATTGAACTGGAAGATCTCGATGAGATGCTGCCGGTATTACAAACCATGGCAGCGACAGGTAAGCCATGCTTCACGTTCATGCATCTCATGTATGCGGATAACAGTCGGCAGGAGTTGCGGGATGGCGAAAAAAAATTACAGCAATGGAGACAGGAAAATCTTTTTGATCTTGATAATGAACAGATAGTGATCGCTGCTGATTCCCGACTGGAAAAGATCCTCAAAAAATCGACTGATTATGACCTGATCATAATTAAAGCGGCAAGAAAAGTTGGTGTCAGGCGTTTTTTTGCGGGCTCGCTGGCTAATTTCGTTGTTCAGAATTGTCACTGTTCAGTTTTCTCTGTTTACATTCCGTCTCCGGAAAAGAGAGAGGAGAGCAGAGAAAAGCCTGTGGGCTCTTTAAATAATTAATGTCCTGCATCAATACCTCTACATGATGTCGTAACGTCAGATTTTATTGGTAAAAGAAGTCCGCTCAAATTGAACCGATAAAAAATAAATGGGTTTTTTATCGAAATTCAGCACTTTTCAACTTTATTGCTCAGGTCAGATATGAAAAAAATTTGTCTCTTTATAAGTATAAGTCTTTGCAGTTGGCTGGGGTGGGAAGCGGGCGCTTCCTGGGGGATCATGACAGCATACTGGATCAGCTTTTTTGGCAGCCTTCTTGGCGTTATTCTGGGTGTTTTGATTAATCGCAAGTTTCTTGATTATTGACATCCTGGAGCTGATTTTCCGCGAAGATTAAAGCTAAAAGAAAAAATACCGCACAATAAAATGTATGACCATACGTGTAACACTTTTTGCTATGCTCTTT